>NZ_JBFRNC010000057.1:83858-106881 GCF_041470825.1 Vibrio sp. 10N.261.55.A10
TGCAGCAAAAGTCGGAAATATATAACTCAATTGCATACACGGTCATCGTAATAAGAGCGATTATTTGATATAAGGTATGCAATTCAAATTTGGAGTATCAATGGCTTATGGCGATTTCTTTAAACTTCGAACTCATTCGTGAACATAACGAAAAACTGGCAAATTTAGGATACCTCGCTGAGCAGATCCTACATTTAGACCCTGGCAGCGCCATAACGCGATTGCGTGGCTTTGCCGAAGAAGTCACCAAAGAGATTTATGCCATTGATGGTTTAGCAAGGCTTCCGCAGGCAAGCTTTATGGAACTGCTAAAGAACGATGCTTTTATTGATGTCACTGAATCGCGCCTTCGAGATCAGCTTCATTTCTTGCGAGTAGAAGGAAATGACACTGCACATGGTGGCGACGGTTCGACGCGTAAAGCTTATGCGGCACTGGGTACAGCTCACTCTTTATCTCAATACCTTGCGATTAACTATTACGGCTTTCAAGTGTCCGAGCTCAATGAGCTTGTATATCCAGAGGCTCCTACCTCAAGCTCTTTAACGCAAAAGCAACTTGATAAAGCTATTGAAGAGAACGAACAGAAGCAACAAGCGCTGTTTGATGAATTAGAGCGCGAGCGCCAGAAGCGACAAGCAGCAGAAACTCAGGTCGAGTTAACGGCTGAACAACTCAAGCAAGCAAAAGCACAGGCGAAATCGCGTAGTCAACAATCGGCGAACAGCCTTCAATGGGATGAAAATAAAACTCGCCAGTTGTTAATTGATACATTACTGGCTCAGGCGGGTTGGGATATTAACGATCCAGAAAAAGTAGGCATTGAAGTTGAAGTCGAACATCAACCGACAAACTCGGGAGTAGGGTATGTCGATTATGTTCTTTGGGACGACGACGGCACGCCACTTGCCGTAGTCGAAGCGAAACGTTCGCGTGAACATATGCAAAAAGGCAGAGAGCAAGCTCGCTATTATGCTGAAGGTCTAGCAAAGCAACATAACTGTCCAGAGCCGATAGTGTTTTATACCAATGGCTATGAGATTTGTATTTGGGATACCAAGCAATACAACACCTATCGTCAGGTGTTTGGCTTCTATTCCAAAGATAGCCTGAAGTTTTTGCAATACCAGCATTTACATAAAGATCCAAATTTAGAACAACTCAACCCTAGCGCAGACATCGCAGGTCGACCTTATCAGATTGAGGCGATCAAATCGGTGACCAACCAATTCCAAAATCAGCGCCGTAAGGCATTGATTGTTCAAGCAACAGGAACGGGTAAAACTCGTGTATCCATTGCATTAGTTGAGTTGCTACTTCGTTCTCGCTGGGTTAAGCGCGTACTATTCTTGTGTGACCGTAAGGAGCTGCGCCGTCAAGCCGATGGAGCGTTTAAAGACTTTTTACCAAGTGAACCGCGTTGTGTCATCGGGGAGAAAAACCAAGTCGACCAGTCAGCTCGTGTATTCGTCTCGACTTACCCAGGTATGATGAACCGATTCTCACAATTGGATGTAGGCTTCTTTGATTTGATCATTGCCGATGAATCACACCGTAGTATCTATAACCGCTATCGTGACATTTTCGACTACTTTGATGCAATGCAGGTAGGTTTAACTGCAACACCAGTCAAGTTCATTGCGCGTAACACTTATGACTTGTTTGGATGTGAAAATGGCGACCCAACCTTTAACTTCGACCTAGCAGAAGCGATCTCGCATGAGCCACGTTTCTTAAATCCATTCAGAGTAAAAGAGTTTACTACCGAATTCTTGCGTGATGGTATCCACTACAGCAAACTCACTCCAGAACAGCAAGCGCAGCTTGAAGAAGATCTCGGAGAAGAAGAGGCGCAAAATACCACTATTAAAGGTAAAGACATTGGCAGAAAGATTTTCAGTGTCGAAACCGACAGTGCCATCCTAGAGAACTTGATGGAAAATGGCATTAAAGATGCCACTCAGTCGCTAGTGGGGAAAACCATCATCTTTGCGCAAAACCAAGCGCATGCTGAACAACTTGAGAAACTCTTCTGTGAAGATCTGTATCCACAATACGGCAGTAAAGTCTGTAAGGTGATCCACAATGCTGTCGATCGACCAGAAGCTCGAATTGATGAGTTTAAAAAGCCAGATAACGATTTCCGTATCGCCATTTCCGTCGATATGATGGATACCGGTATCGATGTACCAGAAGTGGTCAACCTTGTGTTTGCACGCCCTGTGAAATCTTGGGTGAAGTTCTGGCAGATGATAGGGCGTGGTACAAGGCTTTGCCCAGACCTGTTTGGCCCCGATAAAGACAAAGAAGAGTTCTTGATTTTCGACCACTATGGCAACTTTGAATATTTTGAAGAAGAGTATGTAGAAGCAGACACTGGCGTTAGCCGTTCATTGCTACAAACCGTCTTTGAAGCACGCTTACAACTTGCCGATGAAGCACAAAAGCGTGCTGACGTTAAAGCCTTTGAGCTTGCTTGTGCGCAGATGAAAGCGGATATTTGTGACTTACCAGAAGGCGCAATCGCCGTTCGCCGAGAGCTTAGAAACGTAAAACAGCTCCAAGAAACTGACCAGTTACTCCAAATGAATGGTTCCACTAGGCATTTACTGGAAACCACAATCGCGCCTCTGATGGGAAATCGCACACTGAAAGACAAAGACGCCTCAATGCTAGACCGCTTAACTTCGCAAATCCAAAGTGCGCAGCTATCTGGCAGTAGCGAGATCGAGAACCTAAAAGCGGATTACATCTCTCGTTTACAAAACCTTGCGGTTACCATTACAGAAGTGCGTAAACAGGGCGATGAAATCGCAAGAGTGCAAACCCAGAAATACTGGCAAGATATTACGCTAGAGCAGCTTGAAAACACACGGACTAAACTGCGTGGGGTTATGAAGTTCAAAAAGAAAGAACTGTCTCCCTATGAGAATATTCAAACAACCACAGCGCAAGATGGCGAGGTTCGTGAAACTGACCGTGTGGTGGTTATCGGTGATGAAACAGAAGCCATGGTTTACCGTAAGCGTTTGAAAGACATTCTCGATAAAATGCTCACTGATAATCCAGTCTTGCAGAAGATTCATAACAACCAAGCAGTGACCGAAGATGAACTAAAGTCACTGACTTCAACCATTTTAACGCAGCACCCCGGTGTTGATGCGAATGCCTTGAACGCTTTTTATGGCAGAACGTCACAAGAACTGAGCCAAACGTTGGTTCAGCTAGTGGGTTTAGACGCCGATCTGGTCAATCAACGCTTTACCGATTTCATTCAAAATAACCAACTTAGCTACAAGCAAGTGCAGTTTTTGAATCAATTGAAACGCTTTATTTGTCAGAACGGGCGTATCAAAGTCGCAGATTTATACGAGGGGCCGTTCGAGCGCCTAACCGATGGCGAAGGCTTAGATATCTTCACCGATTCAAAAGCGGATCAGCTTGAAGCGTTAATGCAGCCATTTTTGATGCCACATTAACCAAACGGTCATTCAAAACATCGAAAAGGGGGTTTGTAAGGTTACGAACTCCCTTATTCATTATAAAATCTCATAATCTACACCTCTTAACTTTGTCGTTTGCAAAGTTAACAGCCACTAAAAGAAGAACGCATTATGCTAACTGGTCAATTACGTAACGATATCGATGGTCTGTGGGAAAAGTTTTGGACGGGTGGGGTAACCAACCCGCTGGTGGTGATTGAACAGATCAGTTACCTAATGTTCTCTCGCATGTTAGATATGCAAGAAACCACGGCAGAGAAAAAGGCTAAACGTACAGGTAAACCGTTTACTCGCCAGTTTCCGGAAACGCCTGAAGGTCAGTTACTACGTTGGCAGAACTTTAAAAACATGTCAGGTGCAGAACTGCTTCCGCACTTGCGTAACAATGTATTCCCGCACTTCTCACAAATCGAGCTAAACGGTTCAGACATTGCGCAATTTATGGCGGATGCCGACGTGGAGATTCGTAGTGAATCGGTACTGCTATCTGCTGTTGAGATGGTTGATAAGCTTCCGCTCGAGCAGAGTGATGTTAAAGGTGATATCTACGAATATCTACTGAGTAAGCTCTCTTCTGCTGGCATTAACGGACAATTCCGTACGCCTCGTCATATCATCGATATGATGGTTGAAATGCTCGATGTGCAACCAACAGATGTGATTTGTGACCCTGCGTGTGGTACAGCGGGCTTCCTTTCTCGCGCAATGGAGTACCTGACGCGTACTCACACGAGCCCAGAAAGCATTTACCAGGATGAAGACGGCAACAACGTGTACACCGGTGACATGCTGCACGAATACCAAGAGCACATTAATAATAAAATGTTCTGGGGTTTTGACTTCGACACCACAATGCTCCGCGTTTCAGCAATGAACATGCTGCTACACGGTGTAAGCTCCGCCAACATCACGTATCAAGACAGCTTGAATAAGAACTTTGCAGGCAAAGCTCAAGAAGAGAATTTCTTCGACAAAATTTTAGCCAACCCGCCATTTAAAGGTAGCCTAGATGAGCAGTCGGTAAACCCGCAAGTGCTTTCAATGGTGAAAACCAAGAAAACCGAGCTACTATTTGTGGCGTTAATCTTGCGCATGCTAAAACTGGGTGGGCGCAGCGCAACCATCGTGCCTGATGGTGTCTTGTTTGGTAGCTCAAAAGCTCACAAAGACTTACGTCAAGAGTTGATTGACAATAACCAACTAGAAGCCATGATTTCTCTGCCAAGTGGTGTATTCAAGCCATACGCTGGGGTATCTACCGGTATTCTTATCTTCACCAAAGGCGGTAGCACCGACAATGTGATGTTCTATGACATGCAGGCTGACGGCTACTCACTCGATGATAAGCGTAACCCAATCAAAGACAATGACATTCCAGAAGCATTGGCAAAATGGAAGCGTTATAGTGAGCTATACCAAGCGAACGATACTGATGCATTAACCACAGAGTTTGGTGATAAAACGCAGAAAGCCTTTATGGTGTCAGCTGAAGACATTAAAGCGCAAAAGTACGACCTTTCTATCAACCGTTACAAAGAAGTCGTTTACGAAGAAGAGGTGTACGAAGACCCTAAGGTAATTCTTGGTAAACTGAAAACACTTGAGAATGAAATTCTGGCTGACCTAAATGAGTTGGAGGGGATGCTATGAGTTGGAGCTTAGTACCATTACATGATGTTTGTCGACCAAAACAATGGAAAACAATAGCATCTAGTAAACTTTTAGATGAAGGTTTTCCTGTTTACGGTGCTAACGGTATCATTGGTTTTTATGATGAATATACCCACGAGCTGCCTACTTTAATGATTACTTGTCGTGGAGCAACGTGTGGTAACGTCCATATATCCAAGCCAAAGTCATACATTAACGGAAATGCAATGGCTTTAGATAGCCTTGACCATGATAAAGTTGATATAAGATATCTGTACTACTTTTTTAAAAGTAGGGGATTTAAAGATGTCATTTCAGGCTCAGCTCAGCCACAAATAACTGGTCAGGGTTTAACTAAAGTTCAAATCCCACTCCCACCACTAGCCGAACAAAAACGCATTGCGGCCATTTTGGATAAAGCTGATGCTATCCGCCAAAAGCGCAAGCAAGCCATCGACCTAGCAGATGAGTTCCTACGCAGCGTCTTTTTGGATATGTTTGGTGATCCGGTTACTAACCCGAAAGGGTTTCCGTTAGGTACTATTCGAGATCTAGTTGATACCGCAAATTATGGAACATCAGGTAAAGCATCAGAGACAGATGGAGAATTTCCTGTTCTGCGTATGGGTAATATTACCTATCAGGGTGGGTGGGACTTTACTGACTTAAAGTATATTGATCTGACGGAGAAAGAACTACCAAAGTACCTTGTTCATAGGGGTGATTTGTTGTTTAACCGTACTAATAGTCGTGAGCTTGTGGGGAAAACGGCAGTATATAATCAAGATGAACCAATGGCATTTGCCGGATATTTAGTGCGTGTTCGACCTAACGAGCTTGGTAACAATTACTACATCTCTGGATATCTAAACTCAGGGCATGGAAAAAAGGTCTTAGTTGGAATGTGTAAAAGTATTGTTGGTATGGCAAATATCAATGCGCAAGAATTGCAGGACATTAAGATTTTATTACCACCAATAGAGATACAAAATCAGTATGAATCATTGGCGAAATCTGTTTATGAAAAAACGATGACGCACAAGTCTAGTAGTACGGAACTTGAGTTATTGTTTAACTCTCTATCCCAAAAAGCTTTCTCTGGCGAACTGTAAACCAAGCCCTAAATAAACCCTCAAATTATTAGCAATGCTGAGAATTTTCAGCATTGCTATCAACAACAATGGCCATCCTTTATTGTTTATCCAGCTAAATCCCTTGAATTACTATCAGGCTCAGTTACGAAAACGGGTCATCAAAACTTGAACTCCCGCAGCCAAAACTATCATCGTCAAATAGGCTCGAATCATCGAAACAACTGTTTGTACTGTCATCAAACAAACTACTGTTCATGCTATCGTCACTCAGTGAACTGATCGAGTCGTCAAAGAGGCTAGTACTATCAAAGCTATCCGATGAATCTATGCCGAATGGATTGCCTCCTGCATCCACGCCGCCAATGCCACCGATCATAGGTAACCCCGTAGCAGGGTTAATTGCATTGTCATCAAACGTTGTGGTGTCTTCTGAAAACAAAGTGCTTTCGATAGTGTCGGATTCAAACTGATCATCCTGGTCGTTACTGGGCGTGGTGTCTGAATGTTCACTGCCTGAAGCTGTATCTGAAGTTGAAGCCATAGGGGAAAAGTCGCTGGTCTCAGTCATGTGAGAGACGAAAAAGTAGCTAAACACTCCGATGAAGATCCCGAAAGGTATCGCCAGCGAGCCAATCATGAGGCCGATGGCAGGAAAAAGAATAGCTAAGATATATTTCATATAGAGCCTCATCACTCGGCATGTTAGAAAACTAGATGTTCAAATCATCCTTATGTCTAAACAATAGCAACCCAACCATTTTGTGTTGTTATCAATGTTGAGATTTGCAGTCCATCCTTCACTAATAGTATTGACTCAATTTTTAATTTGTATATGTGATGTCAACTCTATAAATATATGCAATTTGATGATAATAGTATGAGTTAACTCGCTGATTTGTATCAGCATAACCACTTAAAGTTAATGATTACCGCTGAAAATGAATATCACCAAGCTATCTCTAACCAATTTCCGCTCATTCCAGCAAACACAAACTATCGAGTTTGCACCAGTCACCTTATTGTTCGGCCCAAATAGTGTCGGTAAGAGCAGTGTCCTTATGGCTCTGTTCTACTTACAGCATGTAATTAATAAGGGGCAATGTGACCCTCAGCGAATTGAAGCGCTCGGTAATAAATACGTTGGCGGCTTTAAGAATCTTATTAACGGTAAAGATCTCTCTAAAACCATGGTAATCAAGGTTGAGTACCAGAAACCAAAAAATCAAGCAGGACACAGCTTCGATGATAGCACTTGGTTTATTGAGGGTTTACATCAAAAAGCGGCTCAGTTAGGTGAGTCCGTATCTGAACCTTTACTCAATATGAGTAGCCCTAGTGAATGGGCCGACGAGATCGCGATTGAGTTTGAAATCAAGTGGTCTCACGCTGAAAAAACAGCGTTTGTCTACCGCCAATCTGTGTGGTTAGACAACGAGTTCATTCTGGAAGTGAAGAACACCAAGCCGAACGACAACGCTGAAGTGAGCCGAGTTAACTATCTTCATCCTTTATTTAAAACGGATGACGAAGATGACACAGAAATGGCTTATCGGGAAGATGGCTCCTGCGGTGAATTTCATCACCATGTTTTAGAAGCAGCAACCTCTACCCCGATAGATGTATTGTTACCGAATAGTCAACGAAGGTTTGTTCACGCTCCATTTCACTTTCAATCTCGATCAGGTGCACTACCAAGGCTAGATAAAAGGTTAGAAACGAGCTTAGAGTCCGAACATGACTTGATTACTCGCAGAATCGAGGAGATTTTTAGTGATGTGATTGTCGCATCGCTCGCCAACCTAAACGATGTTCTTTCAGACAGTGTTGCTATTGGGCCGCTAAGACAAATTCCTGATTCTACTTTCGATGCTGAAGATAAGGTGATTCAAAAGGATTGGTACTCGGGTAAGGCGAGTTGGGACACCATTTTCAATGCCGATATGGAGGTGGTTCATCGAGTTAACCGCTGGATGGCAGGCCGTGATTGGCTTGATCTTGGTTATGCCTTGGTTGAAAAGTCTGAGCAAGGGCGGATCGACTATATCAGTGATGGCGATAAGTTTAGTGATTTCACACGTAGACAACTGGATGAAGCGTCGAGCGAAGGTGTCAACCATAAGTATTTTTCTTCACGAGAGTATCAACACGACGTGGTTACCTTGTGGGACCTTTCAAATGATATTGAGGTGTCAGCGAGTGACGTTGGTGCCGGTATTTCACAAGTTTTCCCCTTGGTGGTTGCAGCAGAATCGAACAAGCGTGGCCTGATTTGTTGTGAGCAACCTGAATTGCATTTACATCCCAAAGCACAAGTTTCATTGGGTGATTTGTTAACTCAAACAGACAGTAAAAACCACTACCTCATTGAAACTCACAGTGAGCATCTGATCCTGCGCTTACTTCGCCGTATCAGAGAAACGACAGATCAAGCGTTGCCAAGTGGCTTTACGCCAGTTAGCAAAGCGGATCTCTCTATTGTCTACCTAGAGTCTTCTGATGCAGGAGTTGTGGCACATAAAACACTGCTTACCGATGATGGTGATTTAGAAACAGGTTGGCCGAGTGGTTTCTTTGATGAAAGAGATGAGGAGCTTTTCTAATGTACAAGGAGATAGCACTCGACCCTCACTGTATGTCGGAGTATCACTATTATGCGTTGCTTAAAAGTGCCTTTGGTTTTGAAAATGGTCGGTATTTGATAGCCCCAACTAAAGAGTGGGTCAGGGAGGCGTATCAAAGTGTTAAGGCTTCCGATATTGCGCCAACTAAGAAAAAGTCAGTGACTAATTTTCTTAATAAGTTGCAGCGAGATAAAGCGAATCCTTTCATTGTGTTACCAAAAGATCGAGCAGATTCAACACTGCAGAGTGGGTATGAGAATTGGCTCAATTGGATGACATCACAACACTCACTAAGAGCATTCAACGCCGTTGTGTCAGAGCAAGCGGGCGCAGAACATATCAATTATGAGCAGATCATTGATGGAGACACGAGTTGGTCGATTCCTCCAACACTTTGGATCGATAAAACCGAGCACAATCTCTTAGAGGTGACTGTTCCACTACTGAATGTGGGAAAAGATCTAATCATTGCGGATCCCTATTTTAAACTCCCAGGTAATGCATTGCTCAAAGCTATTTTGCGTAGGGCCACATCCTCAGGTGTTCGCACCGTGAGTATCGTGACCACAATGGATTGCAGTAATTTATCAGGTGTTTTTGAACGCGAGTATCAAGCTTCAATGGTTGATTTACCGTTGGTGAATTATATCCGTGTACCACATGGGTTTATACACGATAGATATCTGCTCAGTGATAAAGCGGCCATAAAAGCGGGGCAAGGCTTTTCAACAGCACCTGAAAAAGGCCTGCAGTCGGATCGATTAAGCATCAGTTTGTGCGGTTTAGAAGAATATAGAGAAACCAAAGCGTGTATCGACGAGTATCAAAACAAGCATCCAGAAATGTGCACGCGTTTGGGTGAATAATAAAACAATGGCTTAGATAAATATTATGGAATTACAGTTTAAGGATGTATCCGGTAAAGACAATATTGGCGATTTTACTTGGATCCATCAATCAGGGCGTCAGGCACTTATCGCAGACCTGGTATCGGGTTGCGACGTTGCTAGGGGGATAGACCTGCTAAGTAGTTGGTTAACCGTGAATCAAACTAATGAGCTGTTTGTCGCGGAACAAGTGATAGAAGATCTGCATCAACTCTTTTTCAACAATGGGGTTCAATCTACATTTGGCATCATCACTCAGAAGGCAGAAGAGTTTGAATTGTCTTGGGTAGGAAATATTCGGCTTTATCGAGTTGAGAAGGGGGTTAAAAGAGCCGAATCTCGCGGCTTTGAATCACAACCTATTTCTGTTGTTGGTAGTGAGGTCACGCCTATCGTTCATCACATGAACCTTGATAATGATGGGATTTCGAAGTTCATTTTAACCAGTGACGGTTTAAGCAGCCAAATGATGTGTGAGCTTAATTTAACCTCTGATACTCTAACCAGTGGCCAACTGCAAAAAAAACTGCTTCCGGCGGTTGTTGACCAAGACTGGTCTGCACTTATCTTTCCGATGTCGAACTCGCACTCTTTTGTAGAAAATGACTGGCCATACAATCCGTTTGTTGGGGCACAAGAAGAGCGTTTACATGAACGCCGAGGCTTAGCTGAATTAGCAACACAACTTTTCACACAACCGCTTTTCGAAGGTTTTAGAATTGTCTCTTGCCCGCCGATCTTGAGTGAAAACTCATCCCGTTTGTTTGATGGACTGCTTATTTATCCGTTTGGTGTGATTCCGCTTGAATTGAAAGATCATCACGGCAGTATCGCAGTTGATATGTGCACGAACAAACGAAACAGCTTGTTGGTCGATAATGATATGGGTCGCACTTACCTCTCGAATCCGGTCACTAAGCTCAGAGAAGCCTTAAGAAGGTTTGGTGATCTACCTGAGTTAAAAGCGTTGCTGCCAGAATTAAAAAATACTGGCTTAGTACTGTTTACGAATCGTAACGCCAATGTTGAGTGTATTTATGATGGCCAAACGGTTTCGGCTCCTTTTATGGAGATGGGTGAAGTCATCGTTGCGCAAACCGAGCAGGTGTCTTCGCTACTCGTTAAGTTCTGCCGCTCTCGATTCGGTAAAAAACCAAAACGGCGTTTGTTTGAATCGGAAATAAATCAGCTCGTTCAGGAACTGACGGCATCTCCTGTTGAACAGTATCAAGGTGCCATCACCGTTGGAGATTATGAAGTAGAGCTGGAAGCGGTTGAGTCGGAATCAACAGATTACTTTACCGTTTACAACGCCGTTCTATTTAACGAACAGGTTTGGGCGAAGTGCTTTAATTTAGATCACTTAAGTGCTGTACATCGCCAAACCGAGCTCAAGAGCTTGGGCCGAGAAGCTCTAGTGCTTAAGCGCTTAAGCAGAGTGGATGGGGTTCAACGCTATCAAGATAAGGAATTACTTGAAGACAAGTTTTATGTGTTCGTTGAAAAAGCTCCTGCTGTAACACTTGAACAATGGCTTAGTGCGAACCCTACAAGAGAAGAAAAACTCAACCTACTGATCGAATTAGCAGAAACCATCCAACAGATTCAGAGCGTGGGTGACCCCGAGATTATTCATCGAGCCATTAACTTATCAAATATTCGTGTCACCGAACGAAGCGAGCCAATGTTGATAAATTTCGAGTTATGTCAGCAAGAAATGGTTGCGACACTGCCCCTAAATGCTAGAAGAACGTTCGAGCAGAAGTACCAAGCGCCGGAAGTAAATGAACCTGGTCAGTCTTTAACGTTTTCTTCCGATATTTTTAGTCTGGGATTAGTCGTGTTTTATTCGTTAAGTGGGGAACTGCCGTTTGAGCAATCGACAAAAGAATTAGTGAGTAAGGGGCGCCGCCCAGCGTATTGGAAACAGCTGTGCCAAAAGTTAGAGCTATCAGGACAATATGCTGAGTTTTGGCAGAGAATACTTCACGTTACACCTAAATACCGTCCAACAATTGAGCAAGTGATAGAGGTCTTAAAGACATGGAAATGACAACAAATGGCTATGCCAAACAATACCCCAAGGAAAAGGTAATCTATCAGTGTGAAGCGACGAAACGTGCTTTTTATCGCGTCAAATTGCCTCAGCTTGGCTTGTATTACGGGTTAAAAGAGATTGAGGTCGAGGATCTTAAAGCTAGTAAAGCCATTAAAAATGAGATTGTTGCTCTGAACCGTTTGCCGTTTGGTGTTGCAGCTAAGTGCCATCAATATTGGCAAGAGGGAAAGAAGCATTATCTTCTCATGGACTGGGTTGAAGGTAAGCCTCTTAATGAGTTTGTAACGACGGCACCAAATAATCGTAGAGAGTTTGCACAACGCCTGCGCTTGGCAGAGAAAATTGGTTGGAAGTTGGTTGAACTTCATCGTTATCGTGTTACCCATCGAGACCTGAAACCAGAAAATATCATTGTGCACAGTGACAAAAATCAGAATGTCGCCGGAGTCAGTTTTATTGATTTTGGTTTATCCAACCAAAAGCGTTACCTTGAGGAAGGGACAGCACATTATCGCTCCCCGGAGCAAGAATTTGTGAGACACGTGAGCCTCACACAGTCGTCGGACATTTTTTCGTTCTGCCAACTTATTCACTATTTATTGACGGGCCAACCATTGGTACTTCAGCCAAATTTTGATAATTCGGATTGGGATGAGATGAACATTCACTTGCCTACCTCTATACCATCAAAGCTCCATGATGCATTGCAACAGGGGCTAACGTTCGACTGTAGTCAGCGCAGTAAACAAGTATTTACTATCGTCAAAGCCTTACAAGAGGCTTCTAAGCAACTCAATAGCAAGGGGTAATCGTAATGTCTGCATACAATCAAACCGTGCCTTTTTGGCCGGAAGATAAATCAGCTAAGTATGGTTCCGTTCTTCCTCTATTGTATCGTTTGGAAAATAATTATCTGGATAAAAACTGGCCTGACAATGGTGAAGGTCAAGAGGCGGTTATAAGCCAACTAAAGTCAACTAACAAAGCTTGGGCTTCTTCATTTAAGCCGAAAGATACCGTCATCGTCACCTTACTTATTGGTAAATATAAAATCACAATTAATGTTGCCAAGAGTGAGGAAAAACCTAGGCTTTGGGTGAGCCGCATTTACTATGCGAACAACCAAGACCGTCAGCGTATGCTGGAGCACGGGACTTTGCTTGAATTCGATGGTATTGAGTTTCTGACTGGCCGCGAATTTGGAAATGGATTGGAAGCTCGTGATATTAGGTTTAAGTATGGCTTATACGCAACCGAGTTACTCGATGCAATCAATTCTCCATGGAATGTGGAGGGTGAGGAGCTAGAACCAGAACAAGCAGAAGAGGAGGCGCTTTGCTACGAAGAGCAAGAGATGGTCGATGTGTTGCGCTGTTTCATTGACTCTGAATATGAACTCGAAAGAATTGCGGCTCAGCAATGTATGCCTTTCAATGCGACCTCTATCAGCGCTCGAAGTGAGCGAACAACCTACCGTCTTCACTATGAAATTACGTTAGATGAATTTGATTATTCCCGCTTACTTGAAGTACAACCAACGCTGCTTGAAATGCTCGACGAAATGCGAGAGCCAACAGATATATTATTAGAGGTGGCGGATCTCACCCCTGTAGAGAATGAACCTATCATTCACGTTAGCATCGAGAAACAAGCGTTAAATTCACAAATACCAGATCAAGCGCTTTTGGCTATTGCGGCTCTACCGACGTTAAAGAAGGTAAGAAATTCTGTTGTAGATTCTTTGGAGTCAGAGTCTTCCCAAAACCCATGGTTGTTGCCTTTAGCCGCTAAAGTGTATCAACATGAGCCTCTTACCCCAATTAAGGTTCCATTACCTCCAAGTAAATTCCCGCCGACACCGTCGCAAGTTAAAGCGATTGATAGTGGTGCTGGTAGTAATGATTACACTTTGGTTCTAGGGCCTCCGGGCACTGGTAAAACAACGGTTATTCTTCAGTGGGTGAAGTACTTCGCGGCTCAGGGTAAACGTGTTCTTGTGACATCGCAAAACAATAAAGCGGTCGACAATGTTCTAGAGCGTTTGGCCGAAGAAGACGATTTTGAGTGTTTACGTATAGGCAACGAAAATAAAATTAGCTCTTGCTTGGAGGACATTACACTCGATAATAAAGCCGCTGAATTGCAAGCGCGTATGTTTAGTTCAGCCGATGAGACACTGAAAAACCTAGAGTCTCAACTCACTTATATCCATGAACTGCTTGCGAGTAGAAATGAAATTATCGCGAAAATGGATAATGCAGATAAAGTTCAAAGTGATCACATCCATCATATTAATAGGCAGAAAAGCTTACACGTAGAGTTGGCTGAAATAGAATCGCATATTCTTTCTCACGACAATGTTATTCGTCGATTAAATGCTCAATTAAAAGAAATTGAGCAAAAAGAGTGGCCGATTTTTAAGTCTGTTTCTCGATGGATAAACACTAAAAAGACCAATCTAGTCAATAGCCGTATAGAAAGCTCTCATATAAAGTCTGGAAAACTTAGCGAATCACGAACAACGACTATGGCCTCTATTGCCAATACAGAGAAGTCTATAGAGGAAGCTCAACAGCTTATTGAAAGCTGTAATCAACAGATTGATGCTTACTTTAGAAAGGTCACTTCCCTAGTTGATGAGGTAGTTCTGCCAGGGCAGTCTGAGGACAGAGTAACGAAATTAGAACTGGTTCAATTGGATGAACTGTTGCGTAAAGTTTCGGGTATTCATAGCAACCTCACGCAGTGGTTCAATAAATTGAAAACCGAGCGTCAACAGGCGCTGTATAAAATCTTAATCGAAAACGTAAACGTGGTTGGTGCTACTTGTATTGGTATCAATACCAAAGCCCTATTTAGAGAACTCGACTTTGATGTTGTGATCGTAGATGAGTCTGGTCAGATACAACTCCACAACTTAATTGTCCCTTTGTCCCGAGCCAATAAAGCGATATTAGTAGGGGATCATAAGCAGTTACCGCCTGTCGTCAGTGATGAAGTACTGGAAGAAGTTGAAGCTAAAGACTTCGGTGACTACAAAGACCTTTATCGACTGAGTTGGTTTGAGCACCTATGGAATGCCGCTCCGGACGACCGAAAAATTATGCTGGATACACAGTTTCGCTGTCCTTCCATTATTAGTGACTTTGTCTCGGAAGCATTTTATGAGGGAAACTATTTTGCTGGTGTCGGTATGGACAAGAAAAAGCCGCTACTTTCATACTGTCCACAGCCGATGATTTGGATAGACACGACTTGGTTAGAAAATAAAGGTGAAAAGTCGACATCAGAAGAGGGCAGAGCGGTGGTGCAAGATAACGTTTGTGAGACAAATCTAGTTATTGAGCTTCTTAAGTCTTCAATTCAGGAGATGCCAGAACTTGCTGAGAACCGAGAGATAGGGGTTATTGTTCCCTACGCAAATCACGTGAAAGCCATCCAGAACGCAATACGCAGAGAACAAAAGCGTGGTGAGCTACTGGAACTCAAGATGCCACTGAATGAACTGGTTGCTTCTGTAGATAGTTTCCAGGGGCAAGAACGAGATTTGATCATATTCACATTCACGCGTTCGAATCGACAAGGTAAGGTTGGATTCCTTGCGGATTGGCGCCGACTTAATGTTGCTCAAACACGAGCTAAGAAGCAGCTTGTAATGATCGGTGATTCTCAAACATTGACTAAAGGTGCAGACCGAGATAGTGCTCATGATGTGGAATTCAAGAGAGCGATGGTGCTGCTGAAGAGTCAGTGTTATGAGAAAGGGGCGCTAATCCAAGCGAGCCGTTTTCTTCCTAACGAAAAAACGGTTCAACGACCGCAAAACCCATCATTTCAAAACAAGCGTAAAGCACCGCAGAACCGCCACTCTAAAACAATGTTGGTAAGTGAAAATGGCTAAAAAGAAAACAAATAGTAATCCTTACTTCAATGTCTTGAAGAGTTACGCTGAAGTACTAAATTCTCAGATCGGATCTGATGAAACGCTCTTTTATGTTCGAGATAGTCTGTTACCGATTCTAAATGTGAAAATATTGGTAAAAGAGCGAAGTAGAGAGGAGTTAAGTGATATAGATTTAATGATCTTCAAGTTGATAGAGCAAGGTGTCAGTTCTGTTCAATCTATCGTAACTTTGACTGGTTTAGCAGAAAAACTTGTCACAAAGCACTTGAGTGAAATGGCAGGCCGTTCCTTTGTTACTTTTATTGATGGAAGGTTTAAATTAACAGCGTTGGGGGAAGAGACGCTTGAACACGGTGTCCCAATTCGCACCGTGCAGCGAGCCTATCGCTATTGTGCTGTTTCAGAACAACTGCTGCCGAAAGATGCGTATAAGTTACCTTACACCGAGGTAGATAAGCTTCGCTCTAGCGACTTTACACGTACGATTAGCTCGAACCATATCTTAGAAGAGTCTCAATTAGTTAACCTTAAAGGATTAGACTTATCAAAGGTCAGTTCGAAAAGAGCACTTGGTATTACCGACGAAGCATTATCCTTTGACGAGATTATTGGGTACTCATCTGGTTATCTTCAAACACGGGTCTTTTTGGTCGGCAAAAATAAGCCTCAAAGAGCGATTGTGGCATTTGGAGAAACCTGCGTTGAATATGATTTAGAGGGAATATTGGCGACAGTTACAGCATTAAATGACGAAAATATCATAGGTAACTTAAACGAGTTTCATCAAAGGCAAAAGGTCTCTTTTGGAGATGGAGAAGTCACACTTGATGAGTTCGGTCTCCCAGTTGTCAATATTACGCGAGCAAATCTCGATTGGTTGTCAAAAGGGTTAGAGTCAGGGCAGAAAGCCATCCTTATGTGTGGGACTCAAGCTTTACCTGCTAAGCCTATAGGCTTGAAAGCTTGGGGTAGGCTATCAAGTATATCTGGCTTGACCATTCGTTACTGTCTGCTTGAGGAAGAGTTACAAAAGGATGCATCTAGCCTAAGGGAGTACACTGATTTATGTGATTCGTATATGAGAATTCCTCGAGACGAAAGACCTTATTCAAAGCTAAGTGCTTACATTGAAAATACACTATCGGTGGAAGAGATAGAGCATGTACGTGTACTTGCTGAGCGCTATTCTATAGCTAGGATCAGTAATAATTTACCCAAGACAGAGGCGGTTGAAGCTTAATGGCTGAGTATAAATGGCAGGGGTGGGGATTTTTACCGCTCTTTATCTCAAAGAAATCATTTTTAGAACTTGTGAACTCAGGAAATTGGAAACATTGGAGCGAAGATTTACAAGATCATGAGATCAAAGATATAAGACGCTTCTATACTCGATCTAGTGCCGATTTGTTAAGGCCAATGAAACAAGGTCGCTACGTGTTTGAAGCTAAATTGAGTGATAGCCCGTTGTTATCTTTGGTACCTAATCAACAATCGTTTAATCACGAATTTTCGGTCTGTATTACCAAGCTACAGCTTCTCCAAATGGGCGAGGTGAGTCTGCTTTATTTGCATTTTGAATCTAGCGATAACCTAAGTGCAACTAGTATTGCTGAGCTCAATAGAGCTGTTTTTCAATGGGAGCCGAGAACGGAAAGGCATAATGTTTGTCTATGGGAGGATTCAGAACAACAAAAGAAAGGATTAAAGCAACACATTAGTGACTTACTAAGCCTTCCTCTAAGCAATAACAGCCACTATGAAGAAGATGCTTTTGGTCATGAGCTTGTTAGTTGTTCTTGGATTAAGCAAGTAAGTGATTTTGACCAATCTGACACTATTTGTGTGAGTGAGCTTAGCGCAGGAATCAATTTTTCTAACCCTAGGTATAAGCTCTCTGAAAACGAAAAACACAGGCTTATCGAGAACCAATTTCACTACTGGTCTGATTGGCGCTGTCAATTTAATCTGAATCGTCTTGTTTTTGTAGATCAAACCCCAGGAGAATCATCACTAAACTGGAACTTAGCGACGAACCAGTACTATCTTGATTTGTTAGCCGCGGTAATTTGCCAACGAACAACGCTCGGTCGTTTTAAAGATGAGATGATTTTAAGCCCGAACAAACAAAGAGCGAGGCTTTACGAACGGATATCCCTATTTAGACGATCGTATAAAATGTCTCATGTCTCTACTTACCCTTTTGCAGAGAGATTGTATCAATATCTGTGCTGCCAAGCAGATTTAGAGTTAATAGAACAAAAAGCATTCGTCGAGCTGGAGCATAACCATGCGTTATGGAAGCAAGAGAAAGACGAATCATCCAACACGGTTTTGTTGTTAGTATCACTTGTGGCTGCTTTGCTCGTCCCCGCCAGCTCTATAGCCACAATTATGGCATTAACAAAAGAACAAATGAATCTAACCTTTTGGGCTATATCTGGAAGTATCACTCTAGTTACCGCGATTGTAATGGTGTGGCCGCCACTTAAACGTTATTTGAAAAGTAAAGATTGATGAGAGAACCAGAATCGAGCAGTAATTTTGTAATTGAACTTATTATCGGCATTGTATTGGTTGTGTCTCTTGATTCGGCCTTAATAGCTGTACTAAATATTAGCTTAGTACGGCTAACTGGTAACCAATTGGTGGATGTTTTGTTAATGAGTTTGTTCTTTTTTGGTTTGTATATGACAAAAGTATCACTGTGGCTAAGGGTGCGATTAGTGTCTTTTATCTATAGGTTTTGCAAGTAAACTTCTTAGCTACTTTACCCAAATATGACTCTTTCTATAAACTCTCAGCTCAAACACGCAGGGAGTTTCTCATTTTGAGCATTCATAAGCTTAAGAATACCAATCTGAATTATCTAACTTTTATCATAGCGTTCGGACAAACAAGGGTTTAGCGCATATGACGATACAATTGGTAAAAATTCAAGGTGATGAGACACCGCTGTTCGCCCCGTTTTCTGGAGTTCAAATTGCAGGAGAGGGCGTGCAGAGTTGGGATAAGCTTGAGGAAGATCCGACGTTTCTATTCGGTTTTTGTTTAGAAGCTGGTGAGTTTGTTTATATCAACAATGAATTATCTCAAGCTGTTGGTTTTGATATTTCTGATGTTGAACTTACGGTAGAGCAGCTTTGTAGCATGCTGAAAGTTCGCAATGGTGTTTGTATAGAGCACAATACTGGCTGGGGCGGTAGCTACATTGTAGCGTTTGGGGAACTAAGTGAATGCTAACACAAGGTGATCTATGCCCACACTGTGGTTTGATAATTATGATGCCAACTGACTTAACTCCAGATTGTCTAGGCTGTGGAAAGATTATCAATCAGGAGACAGACCAAACAGATGGTGACGAATTTTATGGTATCTAGACGATAGCATAACTATTAAGTCCTTCTTTTTCATACAAGACCAAATAACTTAGTGAGCCTATTTTGAAAAATATTTTGGTAGCCGTGACAGGCGCAAGCCCTCAAGTCCTAACTGAAACGCTGTTTGCATTGAATCATCAAGGTAAAACAATGCCTGATGAAGTATTTGTGATTACTACCGCTAACTCTAAGCTAACGCTAGAAGAAGGGTTGTTTCAAGATGGTCATTGGAACAAGTTAATACAAGATTATCAACTTCCAGACATTAAGTTTAGTTCTGACAATATTTGGTTGATCTCTGATGAAGAAGGCAATGTGTTAGATGATGCAAAGGCCGAAGCAGACCAAGTCGTCATGGCTGACTTTATTACACAGAAAGTAGAGGAGTTGACTCGCAATGACGATGTTGCGATTCATGCTTCAATTGCTGGTGGACGAAAGACAATGGCTTTTTACATGGGCTACGCAATGTCTTTGTATGGTCGTGAGCAAGACGTGCTGAGTCATGTGTTCGTAGACGATGATTTTGAGTTTGTGAGTGAATTTTATTACCCAACTCCTTATGATAAGTACATCGTCGGGAGAGATAAAAAAAAGGTCGTAAACACCAAGGACGCTAACGTCACCCTAGCTGAAATCCCGTTTGTAAGAATGCGTCGTCAGGTTGATGAGTCAATTTATAATCAAATGCAAAGCCATTCGTTTTCAAAAACTGTATCAGCTTTGAATAGCGCTCATAGCTCAGAAATTAAAGTAAAAATTTCGACCAAGGATAAGACATTAGATGTGGCTGGTGTACCTGTAAAACTTACAGCTAAAGCGCTAGCTATTTACTTATTCTTCGTCAAAAAAGCCATGAGGACGGAAACGTTGGGGCGAATATTTGAAGAAGACGTTGACCAAACGCGTGAATATTTAAAAGTATTAGACTCAATGAAAGCCGACGTGCGTTTGTACAAAAGCATGGGTTTAGAAGATGAGGGGCAGTGGCGTCAGAATGATTTTGAATTGACACCTAAATTGACGAAAGACTTCGTACGTCAGTCATTAAGTGCATTCCATAAAACGTTAGAAAGGCGTTTAGTTCCAGATATCGTGGAAAAAATCAAAGTGCACTCTGATGGTGCCAAAGCCGGTGCGAGTTATAGTGTCAATAGTGGTATTACTATTGAGGTAGATGGGCTGGTTGTCTGAACCTAAACCTAAATCGCAATAGTTTGAAGCTAATTTGAGCTGGCATTGGACTGTAACAAGGTTCAATAAGGTCAGTTCTAAACTTAAGTAACACCAGAAGTAACATTTTTAAATTCTATTTTTATAATTCCCATACTAATCAATTTGATATATTGGATAGTCGAGTCCAGTAGCGGCACCAAATTCGTTCTTCATGAACAAACAAAAAAGCCCACCTAGTGTGGGCTTTTTTGTGTCTGTAATTCCTTGTGTTATCTCGTTCTTTATGAACAATCAAAAAAGTCCACTGAATGTGGGCTTTGATGTAGATCTTGTCGTCTTCTAAGCTAAGCTCGAATGATCATTTGCTCGCGCTCAGGACCTACCGATACCATCACGATTGGAACACCCATTAACTCTTCGATACGAGTAACGTAATCTTGTGCTGCTTGAGGAAGGCTCTCAAACGTGCGGCAACCCGTGATGTCTTCATCCCAGCCAGCCATATCTTCATATACGGGCTTTAGCTCAGCCGTTTGTGGCCAAATCGGGTTCTCTGTGTGCTCTCCTGAGTAAGCAGTACAGATCTTAAGCTCAGACAAACCAGACAGGCAATCAATCTTTGTCAGTGCGATTTCCGTTGCAGCTTGCAGGTCAACACCGTTGCGAGTTGCCACTGCATCAAAGTAACCCATATCACGTGGTCGACCCGTAGTTGCGCCGTATTCGTTAGAGCTTTCGCGGAAGCTGTCTTGTTCTTCCATTGCAGTTACTAGCGTGCCAGTACCAACAGACGAGCTGAATGATTTAGCAACAGCGATAACACGTTCAGGACGAAGTGCAGGTAAACCGCTACCAATGCCAGCATAAGCTGCGGTTACATTCGAAGATGTTGTCCAAGGGTATTCACCGTAGACAAGGTCGCGACCTGCGCCTAACTGAGCTTCAAACAGTAGGTTTGCGTCTTGTGATTGCAGCGCTTTAAGCGGCTCAGTTACGTTGCAGATGAACGGGCGCCACGCTTTAGTTACTTCAAGTAGCCATTCTGTAATTTCAGAAGCAGTCTGGGAGAAGTCACATTGAGGGTAGAGCGCTTTAAGCTGAGGCATCTTCCAATCAAGTAGGAATTGAATACGCTGCTCTAAAATTTCAGGTTGATTCAGCCAACCGACAAGAATGCCTTTCTTCATTACACGATCGCCGTACGCTGGTGCAATGCCTTGACGTGTAGAGCCGTAAGCGCCATCGCCCAAACGCTCTTCTTCAAGCGTATCTTCAAGAGCATGTAAAGGGAGACACAGTGTCGCACGATCTGAGATCGCCATTTTCACTTTGATGCCAGCCTCTTGAACTTCTGCAATCTCTTCAGTTAGCGCAGCAGGGCTGATCACCATGCCAGGGCCAAGAACCGCCGTACAATTAGGATTAAAAATACCACTAGGTAGTTGGTGCAGTTTGAATGTACCGAAGTCATTTACCACAGTATGACCTGCATTGTTTCCGCCTTGGAAACGAATGCTAGCAGAAGCTTGGTCTGCTAAAAAATCGACGATGCGGCCTTTGCCTTCATCACCCCAGTTTGCGCCCACAACAACGATAGATGGCATAATTTTTCTCCTAACTGATTGAGGAATCATGTTAGGCCTACAAGGTGGATAAGAGAAATTAATTATCTTTATTATCTTGATAAGGATTTCATATATCCTTAAGGTCTTAAGCTACAAACGAGATTCCCTATCACGTTCGTTCCTCACTGTAGGGAATGACGATGGGGCATTCTTTACTTTTAGGGAATGATATTAGTGACACGAGAGAGAGGACATGATGCTCGATATTAATTTGTTGAAGACGTTTGTGACGCTTGCGGAGTACAAGCATTTTGGGAAAGCGGCCAATGCACTGCACATGACACAACCCAATGTGAGTTTGCACCTAAAACAACTGGAACAACAAACACGCATAAAGTTGATAGAGAGAAGCCCTTTTCAATTGACTCAAGCGGGTGAACGGCTATTGGAAACAAGCCAAAGAACGCTACTCGAACTGCAGATTTGTCAGGCCGATCTCAATGCCATTAACGACCTTAAAATAGGGACGTTAACCATTGCCGTAAGTGACATCATTTCTCGATTTTTGCTAATTCGTCCGTTCCAGAAGTTCAAAGCGCAGTATCCCGGTATTGACCTTACGCTCTTGAATACCACGTCATCTCAGGCATCGAATTTAGTTAAAAATGCTCAAGCGGATATTGGTTTTGTTATCGCCAAAGAGCAGCACAACGAGTCTTTGTATTTCACTAAGCTGCAAGAGCTTTCTTGGTGTGCGCTTGGCGATGGGTTTGATATCCGAGACTCTGATGCAGAGCTCACTTTGATTCTACTAGGTCATGATACGAGAACGCGTGACTTTATTGATGAAGGTTTACCAAGCCTTAATCTACCTAATTATAGGGTGATGGAAGTAGGGAGTGTCGATGCTCAAATCGACTGGGCAGAAGCGGGATTTGGTGTGGCTATTGTCCCGGAGTTTGCGGTATCAACCAAGCAGCACCTGCATTCGAAAGTGACACCATTGACCAACTTCTCGAGCACCAGTCTTGGTTATATTGTTCGGCAGAACCAAGTCTTGTCGAAAGCAACCAAGCAGCTGTTAGGTTGGGTGAATGATGAGATTATTTCATTGCAAAACAAATAAATACAATCATTGAGTTTGACTCAATCAGCCCACCTCGAGTGGTAATGCCGTTCACTTAAGA
>NZ_JBFRNC010000058.1:0-22723 GCF_041470825.1 Vibrio sp. 10N.261.55.A10
TTTACGGGGTCACTTCAGTTTGCTGTGGCTTTGTTATTTTGGTGTCTTTTAGATATCAATTAGTTCGATTGATGCAAACCGTTCCAAACTATATCGCGGTAGCGTGCTTGGTTCGTGTCGCCTTCTGTACTAAAGACCATGATGGTTGCATCTCGGTTTAAACCTAGCTGATCACGTACTGCTTGGTCTGCACCTTCACGACAAAGTTGGTACAACAGACCTAACGTAATTGCACCTGACTCACCACTGACAATTTGGCTATCGCCGTGTAATGGGTTTCCTAAAACTCTCATACCATTCGCTGAAACACTGTCTTCAACCGATACAAAATGGTTGCTGCAATCGCGGAGTACTGGCCAAGTCACGGGATTTGGCTCACCGCAAGCAAGACCTGCCATAATCGAATTCAATTCACCCGATACATTGACCATTTCGCCTTTCACACCTGAGCGAAAGATACAGTCTGCTGCAGCTGGCTCAGCAATAATGGTTTCGAAAGTGCCCGCACCTAGCTTATCAACTAAGTAGCCCAATACACCGCCAGCCATTGCGCCAACACCTGCTTGTAAAAAGACGTGAGTGGGTGACCCAAACTCTGATGCCTGAACTTGTTCAACGGCTTCATCTGCCATTGTCATGTAGCCTTGTGAAATCCATGTTGGGATTTCTTCATAGCCGTCCCAAGCGGTGTCTTGAACAAGCATCCAACCATTGTCTTGCGCAGTTTGGTTCGCCATACGTACCGTGTCGTCATAGTTAACTTCTGTCACGATACACTCGGCACCTAGGCCTTGGATACGGTTTACACTCGCTTGAGATGAGCCTTTTGGCATATAAACTACGGCTTTTTGTCCCATTTCACGAGCTGCCCACGCTACGCCCGTACCGTGGTTACCCGCAGTCGCTGTAGTAAATACCAATGGTTTATCTAATTTTGAAGCCACCGTTTTAAGGTTGATCTCAGAGATATCAATACCTAGGTGTTTAGCTAATTGACGACCAAGTGCGTAAGAGCCACCCAGCACTTTAAAGGCATTTAAACCAAAGCGTTTTGATTCGTCTTTCACCAAGATGGCTTTGACGCCCAATTGTTTTGCCAAGTTAGGAAGAGAGACAAGTGGTGTAGGTTGGTAACCTTCGATCTGGCGGTGAAACTCACGCGCTTGTTGGGCTTGAGAAGCGGTGAATAGTTCGCAGACTTGACCAGTATAGAATGAATTTTTTGATAGTTTTAACATAGGACACACTTAGATACAGACAGATGAATTAAAGGTCATTAAGCGATGGTCAATGACCTTGTTTAGTCGTTCATAGCGACAGGTAGTATTGCGAAAAATGCTACGCGATTACTTGATGTAAGCGATCGCTTCCACTTCAACTAATGCGTCTTTTGGTAGACGAGCCGCTTCAACACAAGAGCGTGCTGGTGCATTCTCAGTCCCGAATACTTCTGTGTATACCTCGTTAAATGCGACGAAGTTTTCCATATCAGATAGGAAACATGTGGTCTTAATAACAGTGTCCAGTGAACCACCGCTTTGCTCTAGTACAGCTTTCAAATTTTCTAGTGACATACGAGCTTGCTCTTTAATGCCACCTTCAACAAACGCCATTGTTTTTGCATCAAGAGGCAGCTGACCAGAAGTGAAAATAAGGTCTTTGAATGCCATGCCTTGAGAGTATGGGCCGATTGCTGCAGGTGCTAGATCTGTATGGATTTTTGTTTTCATTTCATTTCTCTTTATAGGATTTTTAAGCTCTAAACTCGCGGATATATTTATAGATAGCGTGGCGAGTTATACCAAGACGTTCAGATACGAATGCTGTCGCCTCTTTCAATTCGAAAATACCATTCTCAAGCAATAGCTTGGTAATGGCTTTGTTTCGACCTTTCAAGTTGACTGACTCATCGTTGTCGACTTCAAAAATAGCGTGCTCAAGTGCTTGCTCAATCACTTCTGTTGTTGAAGCTCCAAAGTTCTCATGCACACCCACAGGGGCATGAGCAATGTCCGGCATTAAAGTTTTTATGATCTCAGGAAACGGGTGAGACAAATTCATGTTGATACAGAATAGTCCAATCGGTTTGCCATTTTCTCCAGCTAGCACACAGGTCGTAGATTTAAGCAGTGACCCATCTTTGCTGGTGGTGAAGTAACTCTTTGGCGTGACCTCACCAGTGCTCTCAAACACACTCAGCATTTTCAGCCCTAGATCGGTGATAGGTGACCCTACTTCTCGACCTGTGTGATGACCGTTCACGATCTTCACCACTGATTTTTCAAAGCTCTCGAATGAGTGAATCACTACCTCACAATGCGGACCAATAAAGTCGGCAATAGTTTCGGCTAAGCGAAAGTTCAGTGCGAGATGCTCTCTGTCATTGTCGGTGAATTCTACGTTAAACGATTTATATGCTGATGCGTTCATTTTAGACCACTGTTGTTAACTTTAATTGCCTTTCATTATCTTTGGTTACTCGATGGATTTCAAGTTGCCAATTAACTTTATGTAACTATAAAACTATACACTCGCTCCTTGCACAAGCCTAAAGTTACAAATAAGTACCTAAAATTGATCAAAATCAACAAAAATTCTGGTTCTAGATGCTTTTGGGTCACTATAGTTAACTGTGAGATTGTGGTCACATTATTTAACTAAAATGTCAGTAAGATGCTCATCGTAACGTAAACAAAATTGAACTATAGGGTCGGTTCGTAATTGCTGACCCAACAATAATAATTAGAGGCCCCAATGACTAACTACCTAAACCGAGGCTTTGAACAAGCTGAGTTTGAAAACAGAACATCACGCGCTCAAAAAGTTATGCATGAGATGAAGCTAGACGCGATGATTTTTACTACGGAACCAAACGTTCGCTATTTTACTGGTTTTCACACTCAGTTTTGGCACAGCCCAACTAGACCATGGTTCGTTGTTATCCCAGCAGAAGGTAAACCTATTGCTATTGTTCCTGAGATTGGTGCTAGCGGTATGGCAGGAACATGGGTTGAGAACATCATTACTTGGCCTTCACCAAGGCCAGAAGATGACGGCATTAGCTTGGTTGCAAGCACGTTGAACTCTTTACCTTGTCGTCACGGCAGAGTTGGCGCGACATTAGGGATTGAGTCTCACTTGCGTATGCCAGTAAATAACTACCTCAAATTAACCACCATGGTTAAGAAAGATTTTGTTGATGTGTCATTAGCGATGCATGAGCTTCGTCAGATTAAATCACAAGCTGAAATAGAAAAAACTCGCGAAATCTGTCGTATTACCAATGTGGGCTTTAGCAAAATTCCTGGGTATGCAAAAGCCGGCATGACCGAGCGTGAAATCTGTAAACAGTTCCGTATCGATATGTTGTTAGAAGGTGCAGATGAATGTCCTTACATCATCGCAGGCTCAGGACCTGATGGTTATGACAGCATCATCATGGGTCCTACCGATCGCATTATTGAACCGGGAGATGTGTTGATCATCGATACGGGTGCTGTACGCGATGGTTACTTCTCTGATTTCGACCGTAACTGGGCATTTGGTCATGCGAGTGAGCAAACCAAAGCGGCATACCGCGCTACTTACGAAGCGACCACGAAAGGCTTCGAGGCAGCGAAACCGGGCGCAACCACGACTGACATCTACAACGCGATGTGGGGAGTACTAGAAGCTAATGGTGCATTGGGTAACGACGTTGGTCGTCTAGGTCATGGATTAGGTATGGAACTGACAGAGCGTCCGTCTAACACCGCTACCGACAACACAGTACTTAAGCCTGGCATGGTGATGACGCTAGAACCGGGCATGGTTTACGCACCGGGTAAGTCGATGGTTCACGAAGAGAACATCGTGATTACTGAAGACGGCGCTGAATGGTTGAGCGAACGAGCTGAACCAGAACTGATCATTATTTAGCTAAAAATTTAGCACCGTACAAATTTAACACCCTACAAAAGCTGACTCTGGATTCTGGAGTCAGCACATAAAAACTATAAAAATACGAGTTTCTCATGCAAACAATAGAACAGTTTCGACAATTTGAAATCCCATTACAGCACGTTCAGGCTCCAAGGATTGGTCGAGTTCATATCGGTTTAGTGCAACTAAGTACTGACCACTCTTTAGAGATGGACTGGGCAAAATTACTGGGCACACAAGCAGGAGTGTTTAGCTCCCGTGTTTATTACAGCAGCGAAATGACTCCAGAAGCGCTCGACCAAATTGCGGTTGGTATCAGCGAAGCATCCGATCTAATAGCGACGGGTTTACCCATGGATGTCATGGCGTTTGGTTGCACTTCAGCTTCTATCATTATCGGTGAAGAAAAAGTCGCTAACCTTCTTACACAAAATCGCGGTGATATTCCCGCAACCAACCCATGGACAGCTGCTCAAGCCGCATTTAAGCACTTGGGTGCAAAGAAAGTTGCCGTGTTTTCCCCCTACCCAACAGAAGTGAATTTCCCTCTTTATCAACAACTGACTGCCGCTGGCTTTGAAGTCCCTGTTTTAGGTTCACTTGGCATTGAGAAAGACACTGACATCACGACGGTTTCAAAGGAATCGATGATGGAAGCGTTGAGCAAAATGTTGCCGGGCTCTGGTGCCGATGTGGTGTTTATGTCTTGCACCAACCTTCGTGTTCTTGACCACATTCAAGAGATTGAAGATCGATTTGGTATCCCAGTCGTGTGCAGCAACTCTGCGATGTTCTGGCACTGCATGCACTTAGTCGGCAACAAAGCTCAATGTCCAGGTTACGGACAATTGCTAAATCAATAGCAACCAATGAATAAAGGAATTTTAAGATGAGTAATACAACTAAAGGTTGGTTAGCTGCCATTTTCATTGGCATGCTTTGGGGTATTCCGTGGATCGTAGGGACACCTATTTTAGAAGTAATGGACGCACAAGTCTTGGTATGGGTTCGCTATACCGTCGCTTTCATTACTCTGTTTGTGATTATCCAAGTCAGCAATGCGATGGGTAAACCACAGAAAAAAGTCGATTTTAAACTTAATTGGGCAAACCGACACGACATCTTCTGGGCGGCATGTTGCGGCATTATTGGTCAAGGTGCTTTCAGTTTTCTATCGTTCCTATCTCTTGATTACATTACCGCTTCAGAAAACGGCGTGATCCAAGGCCTTATCCCAATCATCATTTTGTGTGTCGGTTTCCTTCGCCACGGCGAGCGTTTTACACCACTACAAATCTTGGCAGCTGTTGGCGCCTTCGTTGGTGTCGCTATTTTGGTTATGGACCCTTCTGTTGAAGGCAGCGGGTTTAACATTGGTCACTTGATCTGTCTGGGTAGTGCCGCGAGCTTCTCCACGATGGCTTACGCTCGTGCCAAGCTTGCTGAGAAATATGGTTCAGTGGCGACGATGTATCACCAGTTTGTTTTTGCGGCAATTGGCTTCGGTCTTTACCTACTGGTTGTCGGCGCCGATTTCTCTTCAGCTCTCGGTATTTTCAGTTCTCCACTTCGTATTGCTTGTATTGCAATTCTGGGTGTGGGTATTTCAGGTATCAGCTACCTAATCTACATCTATGCAATGGAACGAGTTGGCGTAGACGGAACGGGTATGGCACTTAACTTGATGCCTCTGTCTTCTTTCGTCCTGGCTGTGTTTGCTCTCGGTGAAGCGGTAACGCCAATGCGACTACTAGCGATTGCAGTCGTTATTGGCTCAATGATGTTGTTCATGAAGTTTGGTAAGGCGAAGAAAAAAGCGCCTCAGCTGAAAACGGCGACAGACGTTAACTAGCGAAAAACCACTAAATAAAATTATGAGTAATAAGGCGGTGTGCGCACCGCCGTTACCTAAAAATTATGGAAGATAGACAGATGAACACAACAAACAGAGACACATTTTTAGGATGGACTGCTGCCATTGCTGTTGCCTGTATCTGGGGCGTAACTGGGGTGGTATCTAAGCCGCTCTCTATGGCTGTTGACCCGATGACATTGGTATTTTTCCGCTACGTTACTGCGGTAATTGGCCTTTCCATCATTTTCTTTTTTACATCACGTAGTAAAAGCTTGAGCGCTGACTTGGGTTCTTCGTTAAAGATCGATACCAAAGATATTGGTCGCATTGCGCTTTGTGGCATCGTTGGACAAGGGGTGTTTTCACTGTTCAACTTCCTTTCTCTTTCTCACATTGGTGCGACTGAAAACGGTGTTATTCAAGGCATGCAGCCGTTCGCGACGGTTTTCTTTGGCATGATGTTTATGAACTTCCGCATGAACAAGATTCAGTGGGGTGCTTTTATTGCTTCGGCGGTTTGTATTTACGCAATGAGTGTTGGTCCGACAAACTCCATTGAAGGTGGTACGCCACTACTAGGTTACGTTTACGTGACGTGTTCAATGCTGGCGTTAGCGTGGACAGCTCACTTACGAGCTAGTTTAGCGGACAAATACGGTTCAGTTGTTTCTATGCTTTACCAATACATCTCAGTTGCAGTAATGGGCATCATCGTTGTATTGACCATGGGCTTAGACCTATCTCAGATTTACATTATCTTCTCTAGCCCGCTGTTAATTGCTTTGCTTATTTTCTTAGGTACGGGTATCTCTGGCGGTAGCTACTTGATTCAATTGTATTCTTTCAAGCGTATCGGTGTCGAAAAGGCAACGATGGCATTAAATCTCATGCCTTTGGTTGGCTACTTAGTGGCGGTTTTAACACTTGGCGAACAGATGGCAATGGGCAAAACCATCGTTGTTTCATTAATTGTGGTCGCACTTTACGTGTTCACGAAGTTTGAGACAAAGCAGGAAGAACAATCTTCAGAAAATTTAGCGTGCGATAAAAAAGCAACACCAGAAGCGAGCTAAGTGATGAAATCAGTGACTAAAGGTTGGATGGCAGCGATTGGCGTGGGGTTGTTATGGGGCTCTGAGGGCGCATTAGCTACCTTGCCATTACAAACCATTGATGCGCGATTGTTGGTGTGGCTACGCTACATGATGGCATTCTTTGTTTTATCTTTAGTCCTGATTTTCTCAGCAATGATCCACAAGAAAACTCAAAGCAAACCGAAGTTGGCGTTTAGTTGGGATAATCGGAGCGATCTATTCAAGTTGTTGGTATGTGGTGTCGTTGGCCAAGGTTTGTTTAGCTTTCTTTCGTTTCTCTCGTTGGACTATATTTCACTGTCAGAAAATGGCGTTATTCAGGGACTTGTTCCCATTGCTATCTTGGCGATAGGTCAGCTTTTTTACGGCGCTCGATTTACTCGTATGCAAATCGTCTCTAGCGGAATCGCTTTGGTTGGCGTCAGCATGTTAGTGCTAGCTCCTCCGTTTACGTCTCAAGATAGAGGAGTAAACATCGGGCACCTGATTTGTCTATTGAGTGTGCTGAGCTTTGCGTCGGTGACTCATTTGCGCGCTCAGCTTGCAGAAAAATACGGTGCAACTTGCACCATGCATTATCAATTTGGTTTTGCGGCGGTTGGATTTTTCATTTATTTACTGGTTTCAGGCATTGATGTACCAAGCCTGTTACTGGTAATTCGCCCTTCTTGGTCGTTACTCTGCATTATCGTGCTAGGTGGCTTTGTATCAGGGCTGGGCTACATCGCATACATATACGGCATAGAGCGTGTTGGTGTTGAAGGCAGCAGTATGGCTTTAAATCTGATCCCTATGTCTGCATTTTTCATCGCTGTTTTGGTGTTTGGAGAACCCATCACACCTTTTAGGGCGCTGGCTGTTGGCTTGATTATTGTGGCAATGATGCTGTTTGCTGCATCCAACAAGTCCCGCGAGATGACATCTAAAACAGTTTTAACAAATTAATTTTAAGTATTTATTGGAGTTTCCATGACTAACATTGCCAACGTTACAGAATGGCGCCGCCATTTACATCAGTACCCAGAGTTCGGTACTGAAGAGTTCATAACATCTGAATTTGTAGCGAACAAGCTCGAAGAGTTCGGCATTGAAGTTCACCGTGGTATTGGCGGAACAGGTGTGCTTGGAATTCTGAAAAATGGCACAAGCGATCGCTCGATTGGTCTACGTGCGGATATGGATGCGCTGCGCATTCATGAACAGAACACTTTTTGTCACGCTTCAAAACATGAAGGAGCGATGCACGCTTGTGGACATGATGGCCATACCGCGATGCTACTGGGTGCGGCGCAAGAGTTAGCAACCAGTAAGCAATTCGATGGCACTGTGTACTTCATTTTCCAACCAGATGAAGAGCGAGGCACAGGAGCGAAAGCGATGATCGCTGATGGCCTGTTCACTCGTTGGAATATGGATGCGATTTACGCGATGCATAACTTACCGGGTATCCCAGAAGGTAAATTTGTGACTCGTCCAAGCTCGCTTATGGCAAGTGAAAGCAGTTTTGAGATTGTGATCAAAGCGACGGGCGGTCACGCGGCGATGCCACACATGGGAACCGACCCGATTGTTGTTGGATCTCAGGTGGTCACAGCACTGCAAACCATCGTTTCGCGTAATTTGAGCGCCATTGATGAGACGGCGGTTATCTCGGTGACTAATTTTGTTACTAATGGCACCGTGAATGTGATTCCTTCGCAAGTGACTATTTCTGGTGACACTCGCAGCTTTACCGATCAAGCATTGCATAAAATTGAGAAAGCGATTGAGCGTGTCGTCGCTGGCCAGTGCATGTCGGCAGGTGTTGATTATCAATACCACTTCAACAACAGCTTCTTATCAACGATTAACACGCCTGAAGAGACGGCTCATGCAGTGAAAGCAGCACAAGCGGTTGTTGGTGAAGAGAATGTGAATGGAGCTTGTGAACGCTTCACCATTAGTGAGGATTTCTCGTTCATGTTACGCGAAGTAAAAGGGTGCTATATGCTAGTTGGGAATGGTGTTGGTGAATGTGGAGGCACTGCGCTCCATAACCCACACTACGATTTCAACGATAATATTCTGGAGCATGGTGTCGGATTCTGGAAGACTTTGGTAGAACAACAATTGTCACAGTAAGTTGATGAAAAAAAGAGCGAGAGGCTAACTTCTCGCTCTTTTTGTATCTAAGGTGTTCTCAAATTGGTGAACAGTTTGGCTGGCTTGGATTAGTTTGCTTAGCGATTCACTTGTTCAACAATCTCGCGTGTTAAGCGGGCAATCTCATCCCATTCTCCATTTTCAACGAGTTTCTTGTCGACCATCCATGTACCACCGCAGGCTAATACTTGAGGCACTGCTAAGTAGTTATCGATGTTTGATGGCGTGATACCGCCTGTAGGCATGAGTCGAATATCGCCGTATGGGCCAACGAGTGACTTAACCATGCTGATTCCACCTGAAGCTTCGGCAGGGAAAAACTTGAGAGTCGTTAGTCCCATCTCAAGTGCTGCTTCAACGGTGCTTGGATTGTTCACACCTGGAATGATATCGATGCCGATCTCTTGGCATGCTTTAACTGTGTTCGGATTAAAGCCCGGTGAAACCACAAACGTTGCGCCCGCTTCTTTTGCTGCGAGTGCTTGCTCACGGTTCAAGATGGTGCCCGCGCCGATCAGCATGTCAGGCTGAGCTTCTCGAAGCAGTCGGATAGCTTCAACAGCGGCGTCTGAACGGAACGTAATTTCAGCGGCGGGAAGCCCATTCTCAGCCAATACTTTGCCTAGAGGGATAATATCCTCTGCGTTATCAATTGCGATAACAGGGATAACTTTAAGTGCTTTTAGCTGTTCGTTAATTGTAGACATGGGTTTACTTCTTAATATCAGTTTGAAAGAGTGTCGGTGATGGGTTTTGGGATGATTGCGCCGTGATGTTGAATGACCAGTCTCGCCAGTGCATTGCCTTTGCGGCAGGCTTGCTGAACAGAGCCGCCAGATAGATAGCAAGACAAGAATCCGCCATTGAATGAATCGCCTGCTGAAGTGCTATCAACCACGGTTTCTACTGGCGTGGTTTCAATTAGGCTTGGTGTTTGGGCTGGAGTTTCACTGACCAAACAGCCTTCAGCACCGAGTTTTACAATGATGGTCTGCACGCCAAGCCTGTGTAGTCGGTCGATGGTGTCTTGAGGTGTTTGGTCGCCCCATAGTTGCTGTTCATCATCAAAGGTAACCAAGGCGATATCAGTGGTTTGATAACCCAGTCGATAGCACTCTTTGGTCGCGCTTTCTGATTCCCATAGTTTTGGTCGGTAGTTACTATCAAAGGCGATGGTAACGCCACGTTCACGCAGGCCTTCAATGATAGTGAGCAACTTTAGCTGATCGCTGTGTGGCAGTATCGCGAGGGAAATGCCACTCAGAAACACCATATCAACATCGTGAAGTTGGTTGGCTATCTTATCGAAATCGGGGTGCTGTACCATGTAGCGAGCCGCCGAATCGTTGCGCCAGTATAGGAAGGTGCGCTCACCAACATCGTCGAGTTGAATGAGATAGAGCCCGGGTGAACGCTGCTCGTCAATAAGCACGAATTCGGTTGATAGTCCTTCATCTTGCCATCGGTTAAGCATCTCTTGGCTGATAGCGTCTGAGCCAAGCGCCGAGACATAGCTTGTTCGTATCGCTGGATTCGCAGTGTTATTGCAGTTCATGGGATTGCTAACCGCAGCGCTGCGGTTCAAGTAGATTGCCGCGTTTAATGTGTCTCCACCATAGCTTTGATGCATGTTGCCAAATGGAGCCCATTCAGTTCAATCATGCACTCACCGATGATTGCGATGTGGGTCATAATATAGCCTTAGAAAGGAAAGGTTGGGTTTGTTCGTATTGAGGAAAGCATGACCATAATGAGATATGGTCATGCTTTTTCGATTCTAATCTTACGGGAGTGAGACTAGCCGATTACTTGTTGTCTAGTTTTACGAACAACATCGTTAGGACGAAAGACAGTGCAAATACACCCACCACGCCCATCAGTGCTTGAATGAAGTTTTGCGTACCGCCTGCAAGGTAAGCTGGCAAGCTGAATACAGAAGAAAGAATGTAGCTTGTTAAGTGCGTATCGATTGTTACCGAGATAGCACCGAACACGCCTGCAGCCAAGCTCGCGGTCATCATCGCTTTGGTGTATTTCGTGAGTACACCAAATAGAGCCGGTTCCGTGATGCCTAAGATAGCGGTAACACTTGAGCCCATCGTAATTGAAGATTGCTCTTTAGAAACCGTTTTACGTTGCTTGTGCCAGATAGCCATTGTCGCGCCAGCAATTGCCATGTTACCTAAGCACATGATCGGCATAAGTAAATCCTTACCATACAGTGCAAAGTTGTTCAGGCTGATTGGCGTCATGCTGTGGTGGATACCAAATACGATGGTAATCGGGCGAGTTAGACCAAACACAAAGCCCGTTAACGTGGGAGAGATTTCCAGTAGTGAACTCATTACCCAACCTGCGCCATTACTTAGCCAGATTCCTGCAGGGCCAACAAATGATAGTGTGATGGTTGAAGTCACCGTAAAGGCAAGCAGTGGCGTAAATACTGGCTTTGCTGAAGAGGGTACCAGTCGGTCAACTAGAGGTGTCACTTTAGACAATAACCAGATTGCTAGAATCGCAGGAACAATCGCGCCGCCGTAATTAAGCAGTTCAATAGGAACCACGCCTAGCACCGTCAGCTCAGGAGCCGCGCCAGCATCTTTTAGCATCACCGCTTTATCTACTAGCTTGGGTGCTAGCATTGCAGAGGAGACAGCAAGTGCGATGTACTCGTTTACTTTGAATACCTTAGCGGCAGAGAAAGAGACCAGCATAGGCAAGAAGAAGAACACAGCGACAGAAATTGAACGGAAGAAATAAACCGTGTCTGAGGTTTCAGAGATAACGTTTGTTGCGATAAGGCCAGAAAGTAGACCCATTAACATACCTGCACCGGCAATCGCTGGAACTACTGGGCCGAAGATACCCGCGACAATGCGCATCACGCCTTGGAACAGCTTGCCTTTCTCTAACTCATCTGCAGGGTTAGCGTCAGCTTGCTGAGTATTTGATAGTGCGTTGAACCACTTCTCGACCTCAACACCGATGATGACTTGAGTTTGGCCTTGTTGAAGTACCACACCTTTCACATCTGCGATCTGCTTGATCGCTTCTTCGTCTACCAGCGCTTCGTCGGCTAATTTGAATCTCAGCCTTGTCATACAGTGCGTGATACTCACGATATTGTCTTCACCACCAAGTGCAGTGATTAATAACTGTATATTTTCTTTGAAATTTTTATTTTTCGATGATGACTTCGAGTTATTAATAACGGCATCACTCTTTTCTACCATTTGCATACTACACCTGTTATTGGAATATATTTAACTCGAGCAATCATAACGACAATCAATTTAAATCCAACGCAGTAGAAAGAGATCTCAATCACACTTAAAATTCGAAAAATTATTTTTCCACCGTTTTTAGCCAATTGGTATGTTTTGTTTATCAAAAAAATACTCTTAACGTACCAATTATTTTTACGAAAAATTAGTGCTTGAAATGTGCTTTTTAAAGCGGTTAGATAATAGGAGTTGACTTAAGTTTAGGTTATTTAATTGTGAAAGAAACTATTATATCTGATATCCATTGTATTATTACTAAGCCAGACAGACACAATCTCATTACCGTGGTAGTTGAAACGAATGAAGGCGTGACTGGGTTCGGTTGTGCGACATTCCAACAAAGACCGCTTGCTGTAAAAACAATGGTCGATGAATATTTAAAACCTATTCTTATTGGTAAAAACGCCAATAATATTGAAGACTTATGGCAAATGATGATGGTCAACGCTTATTGGCGAAATGGCCCTGTTATCAATAATGCAATTTCCGGTGTTGATATGGCATTGTGGGATATTAAAGCCAAATTGGCGGGTATGCCGCTACATCAATTATTTGGTGGTAAGTCTCGTGATGCTATTCCTGTATACACACACGCGACTAGCGACACGATGGAAGGTATTTATGAGCTGGTGGAGTCTTTCCTAGACAAAGGCTACAAGCATATTCGTTGTCAGCTTGGTTTCTATGGCGGTGTTCCAACCGATTTGCATACCACTCAAAACCCGACTGAAGGCTCGTACTACGACCAAGATCAGTACATGGACAATACTCTAACGATGTTTAAGTCGTTGAGAGAGAAGTATGGTAACCAATTCCATATTCTTCATGATGTTCATGAGCGCCTATTCCCGAACCAAGCGATACAATTTGCCAAAGAAGTCGAGCAATATAAGCCTTACTTCATTGAAGATATTCTGCCGCCAAACCAAACGGAATGGTTGGATAATATTCGTAGCCAAAGCTCAGTTTCATTAGGTTTAGGGGAGTTATTTAATAACCCTGAAGAGTGGAAATCTCTGATTGCTAATCGTCGTATTGATTTCATTCGTTGCCATGTTTCACAGATTGGTGGTATTACTCCTGCTCTGAAACTCGGCCATCTATGTCAGAACTTCGGTGTTCGTATTGCATGGCATTGCCCGCCAGATATGACGCCAATTGGTGCAGCGGTCAACACGCATTTGAACGTGCATTTACACAATGCCGCCATTCAAGAGCATGTCGAGTACAACGAGAATACGCACAAGGTATTCCCGAACGCTGCAGAGCCAATTAATGGCTACTTATACGCTTCTGAAATCGCAGGTATTGGTGTTGAAATCGACCAAGAGGTTGCAGCCGAGTTCCCTGTTATGTATCGCCCCCACGAGTGGACTCAAAGTCGCCTTCCTGATGGCGCGATTCATACCCCATAACTCGTATTTTTAATATCAAATGGTCGCTATAAGCGGCCATTTTCTTATTTAATATACTTACCAGATATTACGTATTATCTGGTAAGTATATTTCTAGTATCATTAAATTAATAATATTAGATGTGAAATAATATTAGTGGCTAATCTATAGAGTAATTAACTTATATCTATAAAAATTAACCATATTAAATCGAATTAAAAGGTTACTTCTTATCTCGGAAGCTCATGCTCTCATTGTTAAAAGGAGTGTGATAGGTGCATTGATATTTGATGTCGATGATATCGCTGACGATGAATAGATCCCCCGATGCTAAGAAACCTCGGTTGGTGATATTCATCGCCGCGGCATTTTTTTTGCAGCCGAGCAACTCCGCGTCTTCTTTAGATACGTTGATCGCTTGATACGTCGTTAAGTAGCTATCGATCTGAAGACCTTTCGCCAATGCATGTTTCTGGATTGAGCTTTCAATGATCTCGGCATTCATCTCTGGGAAGACACTGACAGGGATCTTGGCTTCTTCAATCTGAACTACTTTGTTGTTAATCAATCGAAGCCGTCTAATTTTCCAGATGTAGTCATTGTCGTCTAAAGAAAAAATCTGCTGTTCGTGGTTATCGGGTAGCGCTTTATTCAGTTGGAGCTTTTTATAAGAGATCTCTTCAAAACTGTTTTCAGTAATGGAGTTGTACACCAGTGGTGTACCAATGAGAGAAGTGTTGACGAAGTAACCAGAACCCACCTTAGATTTCACCATGCCAATAGCCTCTAGCTTGGCTAGCGCTTTTCGAATAGTAAATCGAGATAACCCATATATTTCAGAGAGTTCTCTTTCCGCGGGAAGCTTATGATTGATACTGTTTTGACAGATCTTGCTCACAATATCTTGGACAACTAACTCGTACTTTTTCATAGTTCAATAACTTTAAAGTGTATTCACTGTGACTAAAGAATAGTGAACTAAATCAGGGATTCAGTACGCTCTGAATGACTCATAATTGTAACATAGAAGGTTAAGTGGGTGATGATAAATAGGGTTAGTTAGGGGTACTAGTGACCACCTTTTGCGCTGACTTGATTACATCTTGTGATTCTAGTCCTCATTTTGTAAAACAAGATTATGAACTTTAACGTGCGGCATTTAATGTCTGTGTTGTTGCTATTTTAAGTGACTAATTCAGGAGTAGGGTATGAGTTCGAATCAAATCAAAATGTCGTATTTGATGTGGGTAATGTGATTGTGCGTTGGTCGCCGCTGGAAATTACTCAACTAACGTTTGGTAACATTGCCGACCCTGAAGCCCGAGCGCTTTCGATTTTCCAAAGTGCGATTTGGTCGGATTTGAACAAAGGGTTCTTAACCGAAAATGAAGCCAAACTTCGCTACCAACAAGAGCTCGATTTATCTTCATTAGAGTGCGACCGCCTGTTTTATTACGTTAAGAAAACGCAGATCTTATTGCATGGTTCTGTCGACCTTATCGAGCGCGTAAAGCGTGCTGGGTATGGTGTGTATGCACTTACCGACAACGTGGTCGAGATTGTTGAACACCTAAAAGCCACCTACGAATTTTGGCCTTTGTTTGATGGCGCAGCCGTATCCGCTGAACTTGGCATGCTTAAACCGCAGCCTGAGATTTACCAAGCGTTGCTTTCAAATAATGGACTGGAGGCTTCAGAAACGGTGTTCATTGATGATATGCCTTACAACGTAGAAGGAGCAAAAGCCGTAGGTATGGCGGGTATTCAGTTTATCGATTCTGCGCAATGTGAGAACGAACTTCGTGCTCTTGGCGTCGAATTTACGTGATCATGTAGCGAAATTCTCAAGCTATCTATTTTAGTCAGGTTTCTCTATGTAGATAATCTAGGTAGGCAAGATAAGTAGAAAAACGACGGATAGAAAAGACTGATAAAAGCTAAAATGAATCGATTAAAAAGAGGCGCTGTTTCATCATGAACATCGCCTCTTTTTCTATTTGTTCTTTTAATGAGCTTTATTTTTCTATTTAACTTTATTGCTCAGTATCCAAGTGTCGAATTAACTTCGCCGGCGTGCCACCGTATAGACAATCTGGCGGTACATCGCTGTTGACCACAGAGTTCGCCGCGATAACCGAGCGAGCCCCAATCTTCACGCCTTGGTTGATGACCGAGTTTCCACCAACCCACACATCATCTTCGATTGTTATCGGTAAACAGAAGGTTTCCCATTTACGACGGCTACGATAATCAAGGGAGTGTGATGGCGTATAGAATTGGACGCTTGGTCCAATTAAAACATTGTTTCCGACTTTGATTCTCGCACCATCTAGCATTACGACGTTCATATTGATGAAGGTGTCGTCACCAATCTCGATGGTTTTTCCAAACTCACAATGAAAAGGGGGCTGGATTAAGCTGCTACTCCCGACTTTACCGAATAGCTGCTCTTGCAATGTGTGTTGTTGATCTGGATTTTGATGGTTGTTGAAGGCCATTAACGCCTTTTTGGCATTGGTACGTATGGTATCAATTTCTTGGTCTGCACCATCATATACTTGCCCAGATAACATTTTATCGAGTTCAGTTTGATCGTTTGTATTACTCATGCTGCCCACTTTCCGAGAGTCTCGGTCTAAATGACGAATACTGCAAGATTAGCGATTTTTGGACATAAAAAAAGAGAAAAGCCTCAGCCTTTCTCTTCCTATTTTGTGCTTTAAGCACTAATGCTAAGTGAGCCCAGCTATTCAGCAAAAGGCGCGCTTTACCAATTAGATTTGCTCAACGAAACCCATTAGGTGCTGTTTCACTTCGTCTGAAGCAAAAGCACTCTCTACAGAGTACTTGTAGATCTCTGCGTAGTCTTCTTGTGTTAGACCGAACGTTTCACATACACGCTTCACTTCGTTAGTCATGGTTGTGTTCGACACAGTGCGGTTGTCTGTGTTGATCGTTACAACGATGCCGTCTTTCTTGAATTCAGCAATTGGGTGGTCGCTGAATTTGTGAATACATTTAGTTTGCACGTTACTTGTTGGGCAAGTTTCAAGCGCAACCTGTTTCTCTTTAACGATGTTGTACGCGTCTTCGTTACCTTGGATGTGGACACCGTGGCCGATACGCTCAGCGTCAAGCAGTGTGACTGCATCGTAAACGTTCTGACCATGCCATTGCTCACCTGCGTGAACCGTCACACGGTAGCCTTGTTCAATAGCGTATTGCGTGTACTCAGGGAATTCAGCGCAGAAGCCCGGCTTTTCACCGCCTGCAATATCAAACGCAACCACGCCTTTACCAAGGTATGGTTTACCAGCGTCGATTACATCTTTGATTGAGTCTTTCGGGAACATACGAAGTACAGACATGATGTAGTTGCCCTTAATGTCGTATTTCTCTTCTGCACGCTTCATGCCTTTAACCGCACTTGCGATGATTGCATCAAGAGACAAGCCCTTGTTTACGTGAAGAATCGGTGCAAAACGAACTTCTAGGTACTTAACGTTTTCTAGTGCTGCGTCTTCGTAAAGCTCAAAAGAGATACGCTCAATCGCTTCTTCCGTTTGCATCACTTGCAGTGGCAGGCTAAAGCAAGCTAGGTACTCATCAAGGTTTTTGCAATCTTCAGGCACTGTTAGAGACTTTACTACCGCTTCACGGTCTTCTGGAAGTTCGATTCCGTACTGTTTCGCCAGATCAATAATGGTGTCTGGACGAACACTTCCGTCTAGGTGGCAGTGCAGATCAATCTTAGGGAGTGCTAGAAAGTTCATGAGTATTCCTTAGGTCTATTATTTTTTGAGTTATTAACTCATAGGTTACATGGGCTTAAATTAACAAGTTTGTGATATGATTTAAAGTGACATAAAGTCATCATTAATCTGAATCTAAGGAATATCATGGTAGATGTTAAAAGCTTACTCAAATGTGATATGAATTTACTGCTGTGTTTACACGTGTTGCTTGAAGAGCGCAGCGTGAGCAAAACGGCAGAGCGATTGTTCCTTAGTCAGTCTGCGGTGAGTAAACAACTCACTAAGCTGCGTTCTTTGTTTGACGACCCTTTGTTTGAACGTGAGTCAAAAGGCCTGTTTCCAACACCGAAAGCCACCTCTTTAGCGCCTAAAATTCATCAAATCCTTCTGCAAGTTGAACAGCTAACCGTGCCGGACATTTTTGAGCCGAAAGACAGCGAACGTACTTTTAATATCGATCTTGTTGAAACCGCTTATACCGCGATTTACCCTAAATTTATGCCTAACGCGCTAGCAGATGCGCCGAACATTACGGTAAACAGCACTACTTGGAGCAGCGAAACCTTTAAGCGCTTACTAAAGCGTGAGGTCGATTTCGGGATTGGAATTTTTGAGCTCGATGAAAGGGCTAGCACCCACATTCAAAATATCCCTGCCGAGCTAAACCACGTCGAGTTGCTGCAAGATTACTCTGTGTGCTTGATGCGAAATGATCACCCAGTACTTCAAGAAGAGTGGAATCTGCAAGCCTTCCTTAAATACCGTCATATTCAGTTGGTGACCGGTGGCGTTGGCGACTGGTTGCTACTGGAAATCTTGCAAGCCAAACAGCTTCAAATTAACAAAGCCGCCAACGTGTCGGACATCACCAGCGCAGTAAAGCTGTGCAAACAAAGCGATTTGCTGATGTGTTATCCGTACAACTCGGTTCGTGACTATATTGAGAGTGGCGAACTGGTGATGAAGCCGATTCCTATTGAGTTGGTTCCCGGTGGTTTGTTTTTGCTTTGGCACCGTTACTTTGATTCTGAACCAAGCCACAAATGGCTTCGCGACCTCATAGTCAATAAGACCCAAGAACCTCAGCTGTAAACCGCGAGCTACGATGATCAAAACGGCGAAATAAGTTTTTTTAAATTTATTTCGTCTTTTTAGAATGAGCATTGTCTTATTACGGGTGCCAAATGCCCGCCAAGAATGAGATATCTAAATGAATCCAATGCCATCGATTCGTTGGTGTTGATTGATTAGTGCTTAATCCTGATGACAGACAGACAGACAGAAGTAAGGCCAACGTGTATACGCTGGCCTTTTTTATGGTTCTTCGCAGATTAGCGCCAAGTTGGATAAGCGACTCGGCTTGTTGTTACGTTATGCTGGAACCTTAAAACAAGAATCTTGATTGCTGTATTTTGGTACGAAGCACAATTTGTCTGCCGACATTTTTAAGCCGTTTTGCATCTGGATATGTGTTACCGCCCAAATCACGCAGCCATGAGGCAAATTGAATAGCGAGCGAGTTTGAGTGAACAACACGCCGTCATCATAGGCTGGTGTAATGTTCGTCGCTTTGCCTTGCCACGCCTTATGAGTGGTTTGCACATCAATATTTGGAACAATCAATGAGAGCATTTCTGGCTCAACGTCTTTTACGACTTTCAAGCAGATACGACACCCATCGTAGTATTGTTCTATCCAGATTTTATGTGGAATAGCGTGATCATCCCAACCCAGTTGTAAGATATGTTCCATGACTTTGTCCTTGGTATCTAAGAAGGAAAGGCAGTGCTCAACACTGCCTGAATTAGCTCAAATATTATTCGTAACTTAAACCATGTCCGAACGGGTAAAGGGTGTCGGCTTGATCATACCCAGGGTAGTCTGAGTCTTGGTTTTGAATGGCTTGGGCACTGTTCGCTAAAGCAAATGGCAGTTTTCCTTGAGGAGCAAAGTTGCCTGAAAGTACTTCCATTAGGTTGCTGTCCGAGACACCAAATGTGGCGATCACGGCACCGGCTTGCTTAAGATTACTTTGATCGTCTAGCACGAAGGGTTGTCTAAAGTTGATGGACAATACCGTTTTGTCAGCGCCCACTTCGTTCATAACGGCTTTAATGTCGCTTAGGCTTGGTTCAATATGCCAAGATGCAGCTGTAGCCATTTCACTGAACGCAAGAATATCGAGTTCATCTGGGTTCGCGCCACCAAAGATAAGATCAGGATCTGAGCCTTCGTTAGATACGCGAACACGAATAACCGCATAGTCCGTATCGGCTGGTACTGGTGGACGCGTTTCTCCCGCTTCGTAATCTCCGGAAGTCACGGTAAAGTTGTACTTGTCGTCTCCTGCAATGTTTTCGTCCATTCCCATGACATACAGAGCAACAGGATTTTGTGCGGTTGATTCAGCTAGAGGTAAAGTCTTATTGGTATTTTGAAGTAAGACGACAGACTTTTTCTGTGCGTAATCAGCGCGTTCTTGGTACTTCTCGTTGCCTAAAATCTCTTGGGCTTTTTTCTCATCAACGTAAGTGTTTTCGAAAAGGCCAAGCTTGAATTGTTCTTCAAGTAAGCGTGTGACTGATAGGTCGACACGCTCTTCGGTAAGCAGATCTTTTTCCACGAGTTTCACGATGACTTCTTTATCATGGAAACCTGAAAGAACATCGACTCCAGCTTCGACCGCCATGGCAACCTGCTCATCAATCGTTTTGTGTTCCACACCCCATGCACGATCGCCAATAATGCCGGTATCTGAGTTCACGTTACCTGTGTAGCCCAATTCGTCTCTGAGAAGGTCGGTAACAATGCCTTTTGAGAAGGACATACCAACATCGTTTGGCATCCACTTTTGATCTACAGGGATGCCGTAGTAAGGCATGATTGAAGAAGCGCCAGCCTCAATCGCAGCAATAAACGGTTTTAGGTGGTAATCAAAATTGTTCTTTGGATAGACTTGGTTTTTACCGAAGTCATAATGTGGGTCACCACCGTTTTCTTGTGGACCGCCACCAGGGAAGTGTTTGATGGTTAGCGCGATACTGTCTTCGTTGACCTCACCGCCATCCTGCAACCCTTTGATAAGTGAGCGCATAATGTCAGACGCTAAATCTGCATCTTCGGTAAAGGTTTCGTGTACTCGGTACCAACGAGGTTCTGTCGCCAAATCCATCATGTATCCGTACATACTGCGTAGGCCAATTGAAGACCATTCTTCATTCATGATACCTGCAAATTCAGTGATTAAATCCATGTCGCGAGTGGCTGCTAAACCTGCCTCTTTAGGCCAAGCAGAAAAGGCACCTGAAGAAACGTTGATCCCTGCTTTAGCTGATGGATCTATGTGGTTACGAGCATTGGATTTGAATAGAGCGGGGATACCCATTCGCGTCTGTTCACGCAGTTCTTGAACACTATTCATGAACTGGGCAGCTTCTGTTGGGGTTATCTGACAACCTGAACGGCCTGAATCGCAATCAGGCGCATTGGTAGGTGTTTCAACTACGCTGTTACGGAAGATAAAGCGCGTCATTTGGGCATCGCCAATCATGTCTTGCCCTTTACTACTAACGAGCCCACCTTTGGACGAGTTTAAGGTGTCAATGAGCATCATGCCGGCTTTCTCATCTAGCGTCATTCGGCTAACCAAGTCTGCTGCTCGCTCTTCTGGAGATAATCGCCAGTCTTCAAAGGGTTCAAGTGTTCCATTGCCGTTAGAATCTCGGAATTGGTAACCTTCAACGTTCAATACATCATGAACACGAGAGTGAACTTGGGGTTGTTGGAAGTTATTGTCGCTATCAGATGAGTTGCATCCTGCAAGAAGCAACGCGATTGCTATAGGTGTCAGGGTAAGACGCTTCATGGTCACGATCCTATTGTTAGTACATAGACAGGATCTTAAGAGCTAACTTGTTTATTTAGATAGAAAAAAGGCTTCATTTATGATCAGATAATCGTCGCCAAACAAACTACCTACATCAATAGTGAAGCCGATGACGATTATCTCCTTACAGAAGCAATTTAAGCAATTCTTTAATGCTGACACCCTCCAAAAAATGGCGAAAAGTACAGGCCTGATGAAACGGTGTCGGGCGATATTACCCGAGCAGCTAGTCATTAGCTTAGTGGCCGCGTTAAGCAAAGGAAACTGCACTTCCATTGCGGATTTACTGCGACAATTCAATGGGATGTGCTTGAGCCCTGAAGGTGCCGTGGCATACAAGCCTTACCATAACCAGTTGAGGAAAAATGAGTTTCCTAATTTCATGCGGCAACTTGTTATGCGAGCAATAGCTCAATTTGCTCGCCAGCAGAATGTCGGTCTACCAAATAAGCTCGACACCTTTGATGATGTACTGCTTCAAGATGGCAGCTCTTTCCACATCCATCGTGACCTGGCGGATGTTTATCCGAGTCGATTTAAACGTAACCCTGCAGCGGTTGAATGTCATATGACAATGTCGTTGAAAAGCTTTTCTCCAGTCGCGATGAACATCAGCGCTGATACGGCATCAGAAAGAGATTTTTTACCTGAGCCCAAAACGATGAACAACAAATTGCTGTTAGCTGACGCAGGGTATCCTGATTTCCACTTCTTTCGAGAGCTTGAACAGCATGGCGGATTCTATATTGTCCGAGGTGCTAAGTCTCTGAACCCTATGATTATTGAGGCAAGGAACGGCAAGGGGCGACTGCTGCCTAAGCTAGAAGGGAAGAAGCTGAAAGACATTACTCGAGGTACCAACCGTTCGCAGGTCCTTGACCTAAAAGTCCGTCGAGGTAAACAAGAGTTTAGAGTCGTGCGACGATGGTTTGCTGAAGAAAAACGATTCTGCATTTGGATAACTAACTTACCTTCAGACACCTTTACTGCCGATGACATCATGGCGATCTACCGCTGTCGATGGCAGGTGGAACTGCTTTTTAAAGAGTTAAAGTCTCACACCAACTGGCAACGATTTGTCACCGCACAAAAGGCCATCGTTGATGGGCTCATCTGGGCCAGTTTACTTGCGCTGATCATTAGGCGTAGTATTGCGCTTCAGATAATGCCATCGGTCTCATTGTTTAAAGCGGCAAAAAATGTGGATGTCTGGCTGTTACCAATATTTGAATGTATCAGTCACGGCGCATGGTCAGAAATCAGCAATAAAATCGAATGGGCTACCAGTTATATATCAAGGAACGCTCAAAAGTCCGCGCAGAGGAAGTCTAAAGAAAACATTACGTTAGACGGAATTTACGCTGAGCTTAGTGCTTAAGGTTCTGTCTATG
>NZ_JBFRNC010000059.1:0-23101 GCF_041470825.1 Vibrio sp. 10N.261.55.A10
GCGATGAACCAAAAAAAAGCGCCCAAGCTGGCTGGTGCTTGAGCGCCTTTAGTAAACCGAAGAGTTGAATTAGAAGTTGTAACCACCGCCGATCATGAATACCCATGGGTCAATATCAACGTCTGTTGAGTAGTTGTTGCCATTTATATCAGAGTATTTTGCCGTCGTTCCAATATCTGCATACCAAACCGATGCGTTCAGAAACCAGTCTTCATTGATCATGTAGTCCATACCAATATTTGCTGCCAAGCCCCAAGAATCATCTAAAGACACATCTGTTAGGTTAGCGTCGTTCTTACCCGTACTCGTTAGAGACTCATCAAAGAATACCGTATAGTTGATACCAGCCCCTACATAAGGTCGGAAATCGCTATTCGCTTCACCGAAGTAGTACTGCACCATAAACGTTGGTGGGAGGTGCTTAGTTTCAGCGACTTCACCAACACCGTTTACAGAGATACCGTGAGAAAATGGAGTTGCTGCTAGAACTTCCAAGCTGATGTTATCCGTAAACATATAACCAAACGTTAAGCCTAGCTGTGTATTTGAGTCTACTGAGAATTCTAACGATGAATTACCTAAAACGTCACCGCTGCTATCGTTCGGAGATACAATCGCTGCGCCAGCTCGGATGATGAAGTCACCCTCTTTATGAGCTAGAACATTAGTTGAGATAAGAGCCGCAATAACCGCAATACCACATACTGTTTTTTTCATTATAATTTCCTTTGTAGGGCTTTATTTACTTGGTGAATGAATAATCATTTCTTATTTTGCGTGCAAGGTAACATACAATAACCCTACTTTATTGATGGAAATCAATTTGTGAAAAGTTGTGATTATTTATGTAAATTTATATCGAGCCGATCACTTTATTCCTTCATTTTATTGACAGTTTTGTAATGCAGCTTTTCCGTGCGTCATTTTGTTAATCCAAACAATTCACTCTATTCGGATCTTTTTTGGATCAAAATAGAGCAAGCCAATATCTCACGCGCATCATTTTGGTGCAGAACAACAAGAATCAATCTCGCCTCGTATAATATTCAATGAGTTACATTTGGCTTAGTGCTTGCAAGTCTATGTTAATAATCATAAATACATTGAGGTTCTGACTATGCAAGACACTCTAACAATCGTTCTGGCCGGCGGTGTTGGCTCTCGGCTTTCTCCCCTCACCGATAACCGTGCAAAACCTGCGGTACCTTTTGGTGGCAAATATCGAATCATCGATTTCACACTCGCGAACTGCCTGCACTCCGGACTTCGCCAAATTCTGGTGCTAACTCAGTACAAGTCTCACTCTTTGCAAAAACACTTACGTGATGGTTGGTCGGTGCTTAACCCCGAGCTCGGCGAATACATCACCAATGTTCCCCCACAAATGCGAACCGGTGATAGCTGGTACAGCGGTACTGCCGATGCGATTTATCAAAACTTGTATCTGCTGTCTCGCAGTGAAGCCAAGCATGTGGTGGTGTTATCTGGCGACCATATCTATCGCATGGATTACGCGCCAATGCTCAAGCAGCACAAAAAGAACGAGGCCGACCTAACCGTGGCGTGCATGGAGGTTTCGATTGACGAAGCTAAAGAGTTTGGTGTGATGGAGATAGACGAGTCTCTAGAGATCAATAACTTTACCGAGAAGCCACGTTACCCTGCATGTGTACCTGGTAGGCCGACTCGAAGCATGGCTTCAATGGGAATTTACATCTTTGATAAAGAAGTACTGACACAGGCATTATTGGCAGACGCAGAAGATCCAGACTCAAGCCACGATTTTGGAAAAGACATCATTCCGAAATTGGTGGGCAACAACAGTGTTTACGCATACAAGTTTGGGGATGAAGAAGGCCGAGTGACCCAAGATGCGTACTGGAGAGATGTTGGTACTATCGACTCTTATTACCAATCGAATATGGATCTGTTAAAGCCAGCTTCGCCTATCGATTTATATCAACCTGATTGGGCAATTCGTACTTACGAACCGCAGCTGCCACCCGCACGAACCATTGCTTCGGTTGAAGGTAACCAAGGAATATTCATCAACTCGATGATAGCGAATGGCGTTGTAATTGAAGGCGGCTCGGCGCAAAACTCTATCTTCTTCCCTAAAGTGAAAGTCAGCAATGCCGCGATTGTGATTGATAGTATTCTGTTTGAAGATGTTGAGATTGGAAAAAATTGCCACATACAAAACTGCATCATCGACAAGAACGTTAAGGTGCCTGACGGAACCCAGATCGGTCTTGATGGCCTTGCCGATGCGAAACGCTTCCATATATCAAAACAAGGCGTGATTGTGGTGCCCTCTTCTTACCAATTTGAAGAGTAACCTTTAACGTTGGAATGGCTTTTCTTTAAACGAAAAAAGGCAGCGAATTCGCTGCCTTCTTATTTACTCACACAGCTTCAGTTAAGCCTTAACTGTCCATGTATTCGATTAAACAGAAACCTTAGAAAGGCCCTAACTCAATCATTTGAGCAATCACAACAGAAACCAAAGCGCCTACCGACCAGAACAAGAACAGTGGTAAGAAGAAACGAACCCACTTGGTGTAAGGTACTTTTGCTATAGCCAATACCGCCAACAAGCCACCATTGGTTGGGTAAATATAGTTAGAAATACCATCACCCAATTGAGAAGCCAGTGCCGCCACTTGACGAGTCACTTCACCAATATCTGCCAACGGAATAATGATTGGCATGGTGATCACCGCTTGGCCACTGCCCGATGGAATGAACAGGTTGATCGCAGCCTGCGAGAAGTAGATCCCTGCTGCTGCCACAAGTTTAGAGCTACCAGAAATGATTTGTGCAAGATAGAAGATAATAGAATCAACAATCTTCGCGTCTTCCATAATGGTTAGCACTGAACGAGCAAAGAAGATGATCAGTACCGCAACCAATACATCGCTAACACCTTTGGTCCAGTACTCACAAATCTTGTTCGGAGATAAGCCCGCCACCAAACCCGGAATAATCGCCATCGCCACGAATGCACCCGCAATCTCGGTGAAGCCGAAACCCATCGTCAACGTGCCGAAGATCATGTATGCGAACACGCCCAAGAACGCGATGCCCGCAAGCTTTTCACGTGTGGTGAGTGTTTTCGCTTCAACGTTAGATTCGTAGTGGTAACCCGTACCGTGCAACAAACCTTTGGTCGGGTCTTGCTTAACTTTGCGCGCGTAGTTAAGTACATACCAAGTACCTGTTAGCAACATGAACATGCCAACAATAAAGCGATACCACATGCCTGAATACATAGGCAGTTCAGCGATAGAGTGTGCGATACCCGTAAAGAATGGGTTAGCCAAAGCGGCTGCGAAACCGGCACAACTTGCCAGTAAAACAACGCCAAGTGCCGTAATCGCGTCATAGCCAAGCTTGATACAGATCGGGATCATCAAAGAGATAAAGATGACATCAAGTTCACGCATACCGGTGAAGGTGACGTTGAAGAAAATCGCCGTCATGATCACAGGCGCAATTACGTACAAGCCTTGCTTCTTTAGCTTAGTGGTTAGTGCAACAACGGATGCGTCTAACAAGCCCATGTGTTTGATAATGCCAAAAGCACCACCCACAAATACCACAACGCCCATCACGCCAGAAGCGGATTTGAAGCCTTTAAAAAATGATTCGAAAAAAGAGGCTAATGTTGTTGGGTTGCTGGTCAATTGTGTGTAGCTGTCTGGGTCGATAACCGTGCGGCCATTCATGACCACTCGTTCAAACTCGCCTGCAGGGATAAAATAGGTTGCGATTGCTGCAACGATTACCATGATGACCAAAGAAAGAAATGGATGGTTTACTTCTTTCTCTGTCGAAGCTGTATTACCAGCTGGAGATGTAGGTACGGATGTAGATACCGTAGTCGTCATATAGACTCCTTATTTGTCAGCAACTAAGGTTCACTTAGCCGCCGGAGGGATTTTTGGAAAAACGAAACCCTTCACGCTGAACTAAGTTCGCGCTAATTTAGGTTGTTTCAAAAAGGCCTTTGATAGATGGTGCTCTCAAATGTACATAGTGAAGTAGTGAGAACTACTCTCTTTGCGTCCGAGCAAAATGCAGATGTTCAGCCAAGTCAGGCCAAACTGAATGAGGTCATTACAAGCAGGTAAACAGAAAAGTCTGTTTTGGTAATGCGTTTTTTATCAATTACAAAGACAAGCGGCGCATACTAGCACAACGAGTCATTAATTGTCAGAAAAGTGTGAGTTTCGTCATGCTTTGGTGAGCAAAAGAAAAGCGCCCACTAATAAGTAAGGCGCTTTTCTGCAATCGAATCGAGTTACTTAGGTGCTAATTCGTAGTTTTCTTGCATCTCATGAGGGGCAATCCCGTACTCATAATCCGCTAAGTAGCCATCCTTATAGACCTTCATTCCCTTCTCATCCCAGCTCACTTTGATCATCGCCGTGTTGCCATCTTCACTGCCTAACAGCTCCAGCATTTCTGCATCAATCTTAATGGCTTTGATGGTTTTAATACGCTTAAACGGCTTAAATTCAGTGGCCGAGAATACGATGGCCGAGCGATAACGCTTAAGCTTGAGTCCAATCGCAAAGATTCTCGATTGTTGCTCAAACTGCAACATATTGATCTAGGCTCAATTGATGAGTCTCGCATTTCAGAACTTGTGCGATTCAAAGTCGAAACGCCGGTTCGCTATGAAGGTGACATTAATTATTGGCGTCAGGGCGTCGAATTTCCTGTCGATCAACTGGCATCCAATAAAGAAGTCGATATTCGAGCACGCATTACCATACCCGAGTCTCAACTCACAGCAGGAGAGTTTCACTTCAATATGGAGTGGGCAGTTGAGTGTCTATAAATTAGTAACTTAAGCTGAGTTTTTAATCAAAGAAGAAAAAGTGAGTGAGCTGGAAAGAAAATCAATGGAGTGACAAGTTCGGAATTATAAAACCGATAAAGAGAGATTCACTGGGAATTCGCTGTAGGTTAGCGCAAATTATCAAGGATGGAGTTTTTTTGAACATGTCTTTAAAACACGAAACATAATATGCGTTCAGTTCATCGGACTTTCAAGGGAGTAACAAGAGAATATTTGATAACACTGAAGTCAATCACACATGTGCTAATTCTCAGTTGGTTAATCTATGCGATGTTTGCTACGTTTAAATGACACAGTCATTGGAAAGGTATGATTTATGAAAATAAATGTTCAAACACATCATGTATCAATTAACGACGAGTCACGCAAAGACATCGAAGGTAAATTCGAGAAGATATCTAACCATTTCCCATCACTGATCAGTTGCGACATCATCATTACTAAAGAACACGGTCAACATCAGGTTGAAGTATTCACCAACTACGAAGGTGTACGAGTAACAGCAAAATCGACAGACGATGTTATGTACCCAGCTATCGCTGCAGCACTTAAGAAACTTGAAGCGGGCCTAAGTAACCGTAAGGGACAATTGAAAGCCGACCTACACGAGAAACCAACAAGCACGAAGCCAGAGATTGCTTCGGACATCATCCAAGAGATGAAATTGGTATAAATCGATAAGTAGTTAAAGCGAAATAACGAATAGAAACTTATTAAGAATTTCAAAGCCAGCATACATTGCTGGCTTTTTCGATCTTAAAGCCAAGCAAACCTTCGCTTCTTTACCGTCCCTCGAATTCAGCTCAACCCCACATCATTATTAACGCCCTTAAGTTCTTAGCAGCTATAACAATCACTTGTGGTATTTGATACAGTTATAAGCAGAAATTTAGACCACAACGGAATGTTTATTATGAAGAAAATCGCGTTGATACTTTTCCTTGCTACTCAATTAATGGCTTGTACCGAGGTTGGCAGTGAAGCTTGGTGTGCGGATATGAAAGAAAAGCCTAAAGGTGACTGGACGGCTAATGAAGCGGGCGATTTTGCTAAACACTGTATTTTCTAATCACGTTAGCTTCTAATTCTACATTGGGCTGAATTAATACGCTCTGTGTAAAACAATCCATGGAATAAGTGAGTTTTAATGGAACACCAACTAGACAACAACTGGAAGCACATCGAATGGGTATTAACCGACGTCGATGACACGCTCACTTGGCAAGGTTCACTCCCTCCAGAAACCCTGATTGTGTTACAAAAGCTGAGAGACAATGGAATCAAAGTGGTCGCTGTAACGGGAGCCTGTGCTGGTTGGTGTGACCATATTGCGCAGCTCTGGCCTGTCGATGCCGTGCTTGGAGAAAACGGCGCCTTCTTACTAGAGAAGCAAGATGATGCATTACAACTCTCATCTGAAACACCGCTAGAACAAGTGCGTAAGAACCAAGCTAAGCTAAAACAAGAAGTTGAAGCGATCTTGTTGAGTTACCCCGACCTATCGCTAACTTTGGATCAATCTTACCGCTTGTGTGAGGTCGCGATTGATATCGGCCAAAACCGTAAGCCTGTTGATCCTGAAACTGTTCAAGCGGTACTCGAAAGAATACACGCTTTAGGCGCACACGCGACGGCAAGTTCGATTCATATCAACGCTTGGTACGGCGAACACTCAAAGAAAAACGCCGTGCACCGTTTCCTGGCTAATAAAGGCTTATCGCTTGAGCAAATCCACAATCAAGCCTGCTATGTCGGCGATTCAATGAATGATCAGCAGATGTTCGAATCACTTCCACTTACCGTTGGCGTGGCAAACATTCAACATTATTGGGATAAGCTAGAGCACCATCCAAGCAGGGTCATGTCGCAGCCTGGTGGCTATGGGTTTGCAGAATTTGTGGATGCGCTGCTGAGGCTTAAAAGTGAAGTAATTTAGATAATCGCTCAGACTTTGAAGCAAAAATCGCACAAGTTTTCACTCATACGATTTCATTCATGTCATGTCCATCGATTAAACGGGCTCAACGAACTTAGAGAATAATCATCCCATCTCGATAAGTCAGTGATGGTGCTACATCTTGACCAAGTAAGACTGGGCCATCGAGGTCGACGATTTCAGATTGAACGGCGATAGGCAGAGCTGCACGCATCGCCAGCGATGTACCGAGCATACAACCCGACATCAGCGTAAATCCTAGCCTTTGAGCTTCTTCAGCAAGTACCAATGCTTCGGTCAAACCACCTGTTTTATCGAGCTTGATGTTGACCATTTCATATTTGCCTAACAAAGATGAAAGTTGCGAAGTGGTATGACAGCTTTCATCAGCACACAGTGGTATCGGGTGCTTGATGTGCGCCAATGAGGCATCGTGCTGTTGGGGTAACGGCTGCTCGATCATCGCAATATCAAATTCTACCAGTTGATTGAACAACTCTTCGAGATTCAATCCTGTCCACGCTTCATTCGCATCCAATACAATTTGAACATCTGCCGCAGCTTCTCGTACCGCGCGAACACGCTCTACCACCTGCTCGCCGTCAAGCTTCACTTTCAGAAGTTTCGCACCATTCGCGACATAGTCTCGAGCCTGAGTCGCCATGGCTTCTGGCGTGCCAATCGAGACTGTCATTGCAGTCACGATTTGAGCAGGCAACTCAAACAAGCTATTCGGAAACGTCTGGTCGTTCTGCTGAGCTTCAAAATCCCAAAGCGCACAATCGACCGCATTGCGCGCTGCCCCTCCGGTCAATAAAGACTGAAGATGATCTCTTAGCTCTGCCGGATCAGTAACGCCTCGTTCAAACATAGCTTCAAGTGCGCTAGACGCTTGTTGGATTTGCGCTAACACAGACTCCGATGACTCGCCGTATCGTGGGTAAGGCGTGCATTCGCCCTGAGCTCGTTTGCCACCATGTTCAATGTAAACACGAACAACGTGACACTCAGTTCGACTGCCACGAGAGATGCGAAAAGGCGTTTGCATCGCGATAATAATGGGTTCAGCTGTAATCTTCATAATTTCACTCGGTTGATGTTCACTTTAACAAATGGAAACGTAGAAATGATGAAGTCGTTAAAGTGAATGTCGCAAATGATCAGTAATGTGTTGTACACCAAAGCGCACTGGGTCCGTCACTGGCACTTGATAGAGTGTGGTCCATTCTTGGCACAATGTCTCAGCCTCTTCAATGCTAATCGCCGACGTGTTCAAGCAGATACCCACCAGCTTCGCGTCTGGATTAGTCAGTCGCGCCGCTTGCAAGTTGGCTTCAATCGTCTGTTCTATGCTTGGTAATTTAGCATGAGGAAGGTTACGAATATGTGGTCGCCCAACTTCATGACACAGCACTAAGGCATCAGCTTGTGCGCCATGTAAAAGACCCAAACTCACGCCTGCAAACGAAGGGTTGAACAAAGAGCCTTGCCCTTCAATGATGTCCCAATCGTGGTCGGTAAAATCAGGGCTAATCGCTTCAACTGCGCCAGAAATAAAATCCGCAACCACCGCATCAATCGAAATACCGCTGCCTTCAATCAAAATACCTGTCTGCCCTGTCGCTTTAAACTGAGCGGATGTTCCCGCTTGTTTAAGCGACTTTTCAATCGCTAATGCCGAGAACATTTTGCCTACTGAGCAATCAGTTCCGACAGTAAGCAGGCGCTTACCTTGACGAAGCTTACCGTTACCAACATTAAGAACACCGTCAAAATGGCGTACATCATGAAGCTTAGTCAATCCTTGTTGCTGCATGTCAGCAAGCGGTGAAAATTCACTCAATCGTTGGTGCATGCCAGATGCAATCTCATATCCCATTTCTGCAGCGGCCATAATGGTTGACTGCCAAGAATCAGGAATAACACCACCCGGATTTGCGGTACCAATCACTAGCGTCTTCGCGCCCTGCGCTTGCGCCTCTTGCAGGGTCATATCCGTTAAGCCCAGTGAAACGGTATCACCCGTTAAACGCAGTTGACCTAGGCAGATTTCTGGTCGCCATTGATGAATACCGCGAGCTGTTTTTGCAGCGAGTGGGTCAGTAACATCCCCAAGAAAAAGAAGGTAAGGTTGAGCGATCGACATGAGTATTCCTAATTAATAAGCCCTTGTATGGGTTTACTTTAATTAAGAACTTCGAAGCTGCCGAATGCCTATTTATGGCGAGCCTATAACCTTAAGTTATAGGGTGAGTATGGATTTTCAATGAAGCGATAAATTGCTTAACGGAAATCGACTGAGGGGTGTGCTCTGCGCAAAGCATCGATACCGAAAATTGGATGTCTGGTTGAAGCGGCAACACACAGACCGCATCGTCATTTTGATATTGCTCTGCCGTCCACGGATCAACAATCGCAAACCCCGCTTGGTGCTTGACCAGTTCCGCAGCGGCGCTATACCCACGTACAGATATCGGGTGGTGATAATGCTGCTCACGTGCAATAAGGCGTTGATGTAACAGGAGGCCTAATGGATCGCGGCTATCGAGCCCGATGATTGGCAGCGGATAATTGATCAGATCATCTAACGTTAATTCCGCGGGGAAATGATCAACCGTATTGGAAGGAACCAAAACCTTTAGTGATTCGGTTAATAGCGTTTCACTTAATATCGCAGGCGGTGCTTCATCGCCAAACGCGATAGCAATATCAAGCTCATGCTTTAATAACCCAGCACACAGCTCATCACGGTTTGCAGTCAGCAACTCAAAAGAGAGCTCTTGTTCCCGAGACATTTGGGCTATTACCTGAGTCAGCAATTTAGTCGCCAGAATCGGTGGCGCACCAATGCGTAAATGCTGATGTCCTTGCTTGACTTTATTGGTCAAAGAACGAAATTGACCCAGTTGCTGATAAACCTTTTCCGCTTCTGGCAGTAAGGTTTTTGCCTCAACCGTTGGCACCAACCGCCCTTTAACTCGTTCGAATAAGCCAAACCCAAGTTGTTGCTCCGTGTGCGCCAAAATACGGGTCACGTTTGGTTGCGACACATGCAAGCTGCGCGCGGCTCCAGATACGGTTCCGGTCTGCATAATGGCGTAAAAGACTTCCAATTGTCTTAGGTTCACATTGATGTCCTTATGGTTCGCGAAACAAATCTAGGGTTTGGCTTTTCTTGTATTAGCTAAGCTGTTTATCGGTCTAGCTAGCGTTTTGCGTGAGTCTATTTTAGTAGCTCAGCTATCGTAGGTTGAAGTATCTCAGCCCAAGTTTGATAAGCCTTCGCATTCAAATGCAGATCATCACACGAGTACTTGTTCGACAACAGCTTATTAGGCGACAATACTGAATTCACATCTAAGAACGCAATGCCTTGCTGTGTACAGTACTCGCTTAGCTTGCTATTGAGCAGTTCAACCGACGGATTTAAACCTTGCAGTTTAGAGCCAACATAAAGCGTTGATTGCACCAATATGCGAATCTCATTTTCTTGCCACACCTTAAGCATATCAATGTAGTTCTGGTAGATATGGTCGACATCATAACCCTGAGCTAAATCGTTTATCCCTGCCATAAAACACACCAGCTTTGGCTTCACATTCAACGTGGTATCAATACGGCGCAACATGCCAGTTGTGGTGTCACCCGCTAAGCCACGGTTGACCATCGAGATATCACGGAAAATATCCGCCCACGGTGCCCACTCGGTGATCGAGTCACCAAACATAACTAAGTCTGCACTTGGAGAAAAATGGCGGTGATTATCTGATGTCATGATGTAACGACTCATACTGTGGCCTCGTTGCTGAATCTCAGACTGAAGAGCGACTGCCTTGAGGATCTCGCTATCTGGCGTGGCGCTATCAAATTGAGCTAGCAATCCTTCGATATGAGGCTTAAAAGGGCTAAGACGAGTACTCAGTTGATGATGTTCTTTAAGGGAAGATAACCTCTCTAGTAATGCATACAAAGAGCAGTTTTGACCAACTTCTTGGAATAACTGATAGAGATCGAGGACAGAGTGTTGCTGTAGCGCGGCAAGTAATTGCTTGTCTTCCATGGTGTTATCTAACCCTTCAATTATCTGATGATGAACTCAAGATAATATCCGATTGCGTACGGGATAGATAACACTAGAAGCAGAGAATTACTTTTCTTTGATCAGCAGGTGATTACGGTTATCGCGGCTTTTCTTAATCAGCTCGTTGCTCTCATCCATTTCATCTGACTTAGCAAGGCGATCATAAAGCAGCACGTTAACTGTTGCAGCCAAGTTCATGCAGCCAACCGTTGGTACGTACACAACATGATCGGCTCTGTCGGCGACATCTTGAGAAATAGAGCCGTCTTCAGGGCCAAAGATATAAATGGCATTTTCTGGGTGTTTAAAACGCGGTAGTGGTGTTGCACCTTCTGCGAGTTCTACGCAAACGATCTTCGTTTCTGGATCAAGATTGTCTAAAAACGACTCAACACCAGTCAACGGGATAGTACGCGCAGCACTCTTAGTATCGGTGTGGAATTTTGCGGCTTTTTCGTAGCGTTGCCCTGTGTATTTAACTTCGTCGACTTGGTAACAACCAGCCGCACGCATAACAGCACCAACGTTTGTCGGGCTCTTTGGGTTAGTTAAACCAATAGTCACATGGCTTTTGTTCATGAATCTTTCTCACTTAACGAATAGACATAGCAGGGTGCTACAAAGCGTCGCATTCTAACAAAGCAGCGTCGAATTCAAAAGCATCGATACAAACTCACTTTTTCTCGCTTAAGCCTCTAGTTGCAAGGCTTCTCACCCCAAAAACCTAACCGTCATCATATTTATAAAACAAAAACACTCTAGGATAACAATTAGACAACAAGCCCATTTACATTTTGAAACCACATTAATAATGTGTTGAAAATTGCATGAGACAATCACACAGGAAGCGTGACATGACCCTAACCATCAAAAACCGCCTTTATATTCTCTCTTTCATTCCGTTGCTACTAATGGCAATTGGCATGATGAGCGTGACGTATATGAAGAGCACCGAGCTAACCGCACAGCAAGTTGAATCGACGCGTAGCAATATGATGGCGATGAAAGAAAAGGAACTCAAAGCGTATCTACAAATGGCCTACTCTTCGATCAGCCCATTTTTGGATAGAGGTGCAACATTAGAAGAAGCCTTACCAACATTAAGAACACTCGAATATGGCGAATCTGGCTACATCTTTGGCTACGACTCTAAAGGCGTTCGAGTGGTTGTTGGACAAAACAACGATGGTATTGGTAACAACTACTACGACCTGCAAGACAAAAAAGGCAACTACCTGATTCGTGACTTGATCAAGAACTCAAAGCTTGGTGAATTCACCACCTACTACTTTCCAAAACTTGGTCAATCCGAAGCCCTACCGAAACTGAGCTACTCGATATTCGTTCCCCAGTGGGACTTGATGCTAGGTACAGGCTTCTATACTGACGACATCGATGCGGTCATCGCAGAGATGAAAGAGAGCTCAAATGCTGCGTTACAAAGCTCATTGACGGCGATCGCTATATTCTGTGGTTTGATTGCCCTAGTAGTTGCTGTGTTTGCCGTTGCCGTCAACCGTACCATCATGCAACCACTCGAGCAGTTTGATCGTTCAATCAGCGCATTCGCGAGTGGCGAAGCTGACTTAACCGCTCGAATGGAAACCTTCAAAGCGCCCGAGTTCACAAAACTCAGCGAGAACTTCAATGCCTTTGTGGCAAGCCTGCAAACCATCATTCGCAGCGTAAGTGATGTCGGTCAGCAAGTCGTAGCCGAGACATCTAACATGTCTTCTCGTGCTGCGCAGGTCGACGAGATTGCTACAGGGCAACGTGAAGAGACAGAACAAGTTGCAACAGCGATGACTGAGATGACCACAACGGCGCAAGAGATCTCGAGCAACGCTAGCCAAGCGGCGGATTCCGCCAAGCTTGCAGAGGGCAATGCAAAAGAAGCGCAACAGATCGTAAACGCAGCTGCAGACTCGGTGGCAGGCCTAGCGAGCGAAGTATCAGAAGCGAACACCGTGGTGTCTCGTTTAGAAGGCGATGTACAAAACATCTCCTCTTCATTGGCGGTCATCCAAGACATTGCCGAGCAAACTAACCTACTTGCGTTGAATGCCGCGATTGAAGCTGCGCGGGCGGGCGAACAAGGGCGTGGGTTTGCTGTAGTAGCCGATGAGGTACGTAAGCTAGCAAGCCGTACTCAAGAGAGCACTGGCGACATTCATAAGATGATTGAGCAACTTAAAGCTGCCTCAGATGCTGCTGTGAAAGCGATGGATTCAAGTCAAAACCGAAGTGCGCAAACCGTGGAAGAAGCGAATGCCGCAGCCGAAGCACTGGCGAAGATCCAAGCGTCGATTGATACCATCATGGACATGAACTCGCTTATTGCGACAGCGACTGAACAGCAGAATATTGTCGGCCAAGAAATATCTCAACGCATCGTGGTGATTTCTGACCAAAGCTCACAATCGGCAGAACTCGCGAATCAAAACCGTACAGGTAGCCAAAACCTCAACAGTCGTGCAAATGAGCTGTATCACTTGGTGGATCGCTTCACCGTCTAATACATTTTCGGTCTAGTAAGCCGTAATCAAACGATAATTAATCCTAAAACACGTCGGGCTTCAGAATCTCTATTCTGAAGCCCGTTTTTATCGGTGGAGGTTTTAAGCCATACACTAATCCAATTGCTCAGAAAGGAAGTCCACCAGCAGGCGAACCTTTGAAGATAAGTTGCGGTTCTGAGGATAAAGCGCCCAGATCCCTTCTTTGTCATCTCGATAATCGGACAGCACCTCAACCAACTCACCAGAATCAAGGTCTTCACTCACATAGTATTCAGGCAACTGCACCAAGCCAATGCTCTGCTTAGCTGCGTCTAACAAGGCTAAACCACTGTTGCACTTAATGCGTCCGTTAACACGAACTGAGCGAGGGCGTCTATTTTCTTTGAAACGCCAATGTTCAAATCCACCGACTAAACATTGGTGATTATTTAATTCTGATAATGTATGCGGCTCGCCATAACGTTCAATATATTCAGGGCTTGCACATACATAAAGTTGGCGTTGAGACAGCCTCTTTGCCACAAGGCTTGAATCTTCCAAGCGGCCAAGACGAATCGCAACATCAACACCCGAATCGATAAGATCGAGCTTTTGATTGGTCAGCATCAGCTCAAGCTCTACTTGCGGGTGAAGCTTTAAGAATTGATGCAGTATTGGGGCGAGTTGGCGCTCACCATAAGTCACAGGCGCGGTGACTTTCAGTAAGCCTTTGGGTGTGGATTGCATCTGCGTGACCGCAAGCTCAGCAATTTCTAAACCTTCGACCAACAACTTACATTGTTGGTAATAGAGTTGCCCAGCCTCTGTAAGGGACACCTTTCGAGTCGTTCGATTGAGCAGTTTCACTGCGAGTCGTTCTTCGAGGTTTGCTACTCTACGACTGATTTGAGCCACCGACGTAGCGAGCTTCTGCGCCGCACCAGTAAAGCTTTCACGCTCTGCCACTGCAACAAACTCACTTACCCCTTCCCAATTGGCCATGCCTTTACCTTATGCTGAACTTTGGTTACCCATACAGTGTATTGAAGTTAGATATCAGTGTCACCTTGCTTGATATGCGCTGTGCATTAATCTTCGGCACCTATAGTCATTCCCTTACAGAACCATATTTTTGTCCTAACATTAACCTCATCCCCTATTGCTAGGGTGAGAATCTCTAAAACACTGGTACAACAAAGTAAGGTATCCCTTTGAAGAAGTTAATCATACTTGCATCAACTCTTGTACTCAGCACCACTGCGTTTGCAGCAACTAAAACAACAATTCAAGAAACAACGCTAAAATCTGATACATTTGTTACTGAAGCGGAAGCATACGATGCAGGCACCAACCTTATGGATGAGTTAAGCGCAAAAACACCTTTTGAGCTTTCAAGAGAACTGCCACAGTTCCAACAGACAACCAAATACGATTCGTTCAAGATTGATGACGCGAATATGGAAGTGAAGAAAATCACTAACATGAGCGGTGACATTCATTACCAAGCGAACGTAAAAGTTGACTACCGTTACACATACAAAGACGGTCGCAGCAGCTAACACCGAATGATTGATCAGGTCTAAAAACTGATCACCTAGTCAAAAGACTGATCACCTAGTCAAAAAGAAAGCCCGCACTCATAGAGTGCGGGCTTTTTTGTCGTTCACCGCTGATTAATGGGACTCAATACGAGCAACCATTATCAGCTCATATTCGTCTGTCTAATTTTGAAAATTACACTTCAAACTGAGACACAAGGCTATCTAGCGCTTCACACTGTTCAGCCAATGCCATACATGCATTTTCTGCGCTGCTTGCCATCTCAACCATTTGCATGGTGCTTTCAGCGATGCGTTGAACATTCTTATTCACTTCTTCAGACACTTGAGACTGTTGCGAAGCCGCCGTAGCAATTTGTGTGTTCATGTCATTCATCTTGCCAATTGAGTTACGAATCTCACTCAATGAAGATGCTGCAGTTCCTGCTTGAACAATGGTTTTCTCGCCACTCACTTTGCTTTCAGTCATCACACCAACCGCGTGTTTAGCACCCACTTCTAAGCGTTCAATCATTGATTGGATTTCGCCAGTGCTGTCTTGAGTTTTACTCGCAAGCGCTCGAACTTCATCAGCCACAACCGCAAAGCCACGACCTTGTTCACCCGCTCGTGCCGCTTCAATAGCCGCATTCAAAGCAAGTAGGTTGGTTTGCTCTGCAATGCCTTTGATCACACCAAGGATTGAGGCAATGTTCTTCACGTCTGTGTCCAGCTCTTGAACAACACCGCCCGCGTTCTCGATATCTTGTGCAAGGCGTTCAATCGAAGTCACGGTCAAGCCAAGCGTGGTGTCTGCCGATTCCACTTCATGATTGGCAACATTACTGGCGGTTGCCGCATCTAATGCATTACCACTCACCACTTCACTGGTTGCTTGCATCTCATGAACCGCCGCCGCGACTACTTCACTTTCACGCTGTTGGTTCGATGAAAATTCAGCAACACTTTGCGTTAACGATTTAATGTTTTCCATCTCAGCGCGTACCGCATTCGATGTAAAAATAACTTGTTCGACGGTGACATGGATCTTGCCAACAAACTGGTTGAAAGCAGAACTTAAACGAGCGATCTCATCATTACCTTCGACCTTCATACGTTGAGACAAGTTACCGTCACCCGATGCGATCTCATTCATCGCTTTCTCTACGTTCTGGATTGGCTGAACGATAAAGCGATTGGATAACCACATAGCGAAAAATGCAGCGAAAACAGCAACGGCCATACCTACTTCAATGATCAATTTGCTTGATTCAATAGAGTCATCGGCTTGCTGGCGAAGCTCTTTCTGTTTCAATTCGATCAGAGTTCGGATATCGCGCAATTGAGTACGAATGATCGCAAACTCTGCGTCAAGCGCTGGTGAGTAATCAATATTGTATTGGTCTGCGTTTGCCGGATCAGCGAACATTGGCTCGTGCAGTGCCACCCACTTGCTCATCGCGTTAACAAGCTTTGATAACTCGCCACGTGAAGATGGATCCAACACGCCCGCTTGATACAAGGTTTCGACACTTTCAAAACGAGGAACCGCTTTGTAAGCGTTGTCTTTAAATTCAAATTTTTGGTACTCAATCGCCGCTTGGTCTTTCGAGAGTAATAGACCTTGAGCAGAAGCGATAACTTGATAAATGTCACGATACCCATCTTCCAAATTGTCTAACACGGGCTGAACCACATTATTGAGCTCGTTATTAATCGCAGCTTGAGCATTTGATCTGATAACGTTGAGTACAGTAACGGTAGAAAAAATAATCACAATCACCAACAGCGGGATCGCGATTTTACTCTTAATCGAAAGATTATTGATATTCATTGGGATTAATAACCACACTTCAAATAGGGATGCGCGCGCAATATACAGCACACATATGCAATCTCACTAAGGATTTGTGAGCCCTATCTCATAGCAAACGATGTCGTTAATTTTCGTGGTGATTATTCAACCAGAGGTTAACTCTCAAACATTAAAGTATGCTCTGATTTAGACTTATTTGCCGCTGAGTACGCGCAAATACTGGAGAAGTGTGAGAAATAACACCATAATGTAGGGCTCTAAAATAAGTAGGTAAGAACATGAAAATTTGTGGTGTTGAAATCAAAGGTAACGATGCAGTCATCTGTCTTCTTTCTCTATCAGATGGTGTATTTAACATTCCTGATTGCCGAGTTTCTAAAGTTTCAATTAGCGACGCAAACGACACACAGAATATGAAAGACTTTCAATTCTCTTTTGCAAAGTTAATGGAAGATTACCAAGTAGATAAAGTTGTAATTCGTCAACGCCAAACTAAAGGCAAATTTGCTGGCGGTGGCTTTGGTTTCAAACTAGAAGCAGCAATTCAACTGATCGACGGCCTAGACGTAACCGTTGTATCACCTGCTGACATCAAAGAGAGCCTCAAGCGCAACCCTCTAATGATGAAATTCAAAGAAACTGGCCTTAAGCAATACCAAGAAGCACCGTTTACTACGGCATATGCTTGCTTGATGAAGCGCTAATCAAAAGTCGCTAGCCAATATTTGATACAGAAAGAGCCTGAATATTCAGGCTCTTTTTTGTTTCTAGTTACTGACGTTAAGTGGAGTTAATTATGATATACACACTACCGCTCTAACACTGTTCGCCTGCGAGCCTTAATCCATTCTGGCTTCCTCACCACCAAATAAACCGCCGCAGCAGACAAGGCAAAGCCCATCGCGCCATACATGTCGAACGACTCACCGAAAATAAGCCAAGCTTGAATTGCTGTCGTCGGTGGAACTAAGTAAAACACTGAGGCCACACTTGAAGATGCACCGTGTTCTACCATGTAAAGCAACAATAATATGGCAACACAAGACAGAACAACCACCAGCCAGATTAGAGTTAGCGTGAATTCTACAGTCCAGTTTACCTGCATGGTTTCATAGCGCATTGCGAACGGCAGAAACAACGCCGCAGAAGCCAAGTATTGCACCATCGCACCGCCGACCATATCTGTCCCCTGACAGAAGCGCTTCTGATACAGAGTGCCGCAGGTAATACCCACCAAAGAAACCAAACACAATAATGTTGCCAAGCCTTTTTGGTCGTCTGACTGCCATTCAATATTACCCATCAACACCAAACTAATACCCGCAAAACCAAGCGCTAATCCCAACCACTGTGCAAAATTAAAACGCTGCGAAGTACAGCTGATCATAATCAAGGCGGTCAGAATCGGTTGTAAGCCAACAAGTAGAGAGCTCAACCCGGCGGGCATACCCATATCAATCGCCAGATAGGTGCCACCAAGGTAGAAACCATGAATCAAGATGCCAACCACACTTGCGTGGAAGAATGCTCGACCACGAGGAATACGACGCTTAAGGATTGCAATCAAAACCAAGAACAGCGCCACGTTGGCCACCATCCTCAATGAAAGTAATGTTGCGGGTTCCGCGTATTCCACACCAAGACGTGCGCCGACAAAACCTGACGACCACAATATTACAAACACAAACGGAATCATTTTAATCAGCATTACAAACCTCTGGTCAACTATTCATCAATGCTGTTACCTTAGTTGGGTACAGATAACTAATAAAGATACAGATATAACACTTTATATGGTTACAGATTGAGAGTGTGCAACGAGGGAGAAACACGTGGAAGCAGAACTCAGCGGCAATAAATACCTTGCTACCGAACAACATATTAAGGCTCAGATCGATAAGGGACTTTTTCATCCAGACGATCGTCTTCCCTCAATCCGTCAATTAAGCGAACAGCTTGGTGTGAGTAAAAATACCGTGATTCGTGCCTATCAAGAACTGGAGGCGACAGGCTGGGTTTATTCTGTGCCTAAATCAGGCTATCGCGTGAAAGCACCGAGCACCACCAGCTGGGATGCATCAAGCCAACCTCAAAAAGTCGATCTATTGTCTGTCACTAAATCGGTACTCTCTCGTCCAAAAGGTCGTCTGAAACTATTGGCAGGCTCGGCCCACCCGAATATCAACAACCCTGCGATTCGAAGTTTGTATGCCGAAATCGGTCGCCATAGCCGTTTACAAACTCAACTTCCCGGTTATTACCAACTGCCTCCTGGAGACGAACAATTAGTAAAGCAATTGTTAAAGATCACCCATGATCTTGGTGTGCCTGCGGGATCGAAAGAGATTGCGATTACTCATGGTGCTCAACAGGCAATCAGTTTGGCACTACGTGCGCTCACCAAGCCCGGCGACATCGTGGCGGTCGAGTCGCCCTGTTATTTCGGTAATCTACTTTTACTTGAATCACTTGGCTTGCAAGCCCTTGAAATCCCAAGCAGCGTTAGCCACGGTATTGATATCCCATCACTACAGAGTGCGTTGGACAAATGGGAAGTGAAAACCTTACTGCTAACGCCAAACTTTACTAACCCAACCGGCTCAAGAATGCCATTGGCGAATCGAAAAGCATTACTGGAGATCACCGGATCTTTACCAATTATCGAAGACGATGTGTTCGGTAGCTTGGCATTCGACACACCAATCGCGAGCCTCAAAGAGCTTGATGATCAAGATAGAGTCATCTACGTCAACTCACTGTCTAAAACATTAGACTCACGCTTGCGAATCGGTTGGTTACTGTCTGGGCGCTACCAACCTTTGGTCGAAAAGTACCTTTTATGCGACAACATGGGCAGCTCAAATCTGATGCAATCCGCTGTGGGTCAATTTCTCACTACCGGCAAATATCGCAGTCATTTGTCTAAGATGAAGCGGCTCTACCAAACCAATCAAAAGCAATTCCAAAGCCTGTTAATACAAGCACTAGATAGCTACCCACACCTTGTCGGGCAATACCACCTATCAAAACCGGAAGGCTCTTTTTTAAACTGGATAACACTGCCTGAATCGGTCGATAGCTACGCGGTCTATCAAGATTGTTTGAAGCATAAATTGGGGATCTTACCCGGAACAGTATTTGGCACCAACGACCAATATAAACACTGTCTGCGCTTCACTGTCGCCAACATTGAAGAGAGCAAAGAGTGGAAAGAAGGGCTTGTGACACTAGCGAAGATAATCGCTAGGCACGTACGTTAGGTAACCTTGTTAATTCCATATTCAACCCAAACAACAAAGCCCCACTCAACTGAGCGGGGCTTTCATCATTATCATATCTTGAGTTGCTTAAATACGATGGTTAGTTAAATGCGATTAACCTTGCCAAGCGAACTGTTCAAATACTTTGTCGACTGGCGTTTTAGCAACGTGGTTTACGTAATTACTGATCACTTTCTGAGACAGGCCAAGAATCACTTCTAACACTTGTTGTTGACCGTAGCCCGCGTCGAAGAATGCTGCCATTTCACTTTCAGGCACATTGCCGCGGTTACGCACCATGCTCAGCGTAAAATCATGCAGTGCTTGCAATTTTTCAGTGGGTAGAGCCGTGCGATTACGCAGTTCTTCGGTGATTGCAGGATCAACCTTCATTGAATGTGCGATACCTGTGTGCGCTGGAACGCAGTAGTGACATTCGTGTTCAACGTTGATGGTTTGCCAAACAACCGTTAGCTCTTCAGCATCGAAAGATGAGTCACTAAATGCCTGATGAAGCTGGGTGTAAGCCTTAAGTGTGTTTGGAGATTCAGCCAACACACCAAACAAGCCCGGCACTCTGCCCATCTGCTTTTTAGCGCCCTCAAGAATAGGTTGGCTTTGCTCTGGCGCGGATTCTACTGAGTGAATTTTGAAGTTGCTCATTGCTCTATCCCTATCAATTTTCGGTTCTAAAGTTATTCAATCACGGAGCAATTAATGAATGTTCTCCGTTGGTGTGAAAACAATATAGATCAAACAAGAACGATCGTTCAAGTGTTATTTTGAACACTCGTTCAAACTGTACATTGAAGCCTGACGGATATCTTTTGTTCATAACGAGAAAGCCCAACAGGCAACACCTGATGGGCTTTCTCTTTTTCTCAATTTTTTGCAAGCGGCTACCAATATTCTGCGTGAGCCAAGCCTTTAACACAACTCGACTTGCCACTTGTTACTTTGATTTCACCACCAGTTAACAATTGAGCCAACCAACCGTGAGGGAAACTCAATTCAAAGGGCGCTGGGACCTGCTCAACGGTAATTTGCCCAAAGCCCACTTTTGAATAGTAGTCAGGATCACCGTACGTCACTGCAAGCTCAATACCCTGCTCTTTTAGAAACTGCAAACCGAAGTTAATCAGGCGCTGACCAATACCACGCTTTTGCATCTGAGTGCTCACCGCCACTGGCGAAAGCAAATATGCCTTGGTTTCATCATCAAATGAAAGCGGCGTAAAGATAATCGCACCCACAATCGTGCTATCCACATCCGACTCACTAGAATCGTCTTCAGCGACAAAGCAAAGTAGCTCTGTCGGGGCTGTAGTCGTTAAAAGGTCGTTGGCAAGCATACCCACGGTTTTACCTTCGTTCTCGCCTTCTGAATCCGTAAAGGTTTGAGTGAAAACTTGAGTGATCGTTTCGATTTCGCTTGAATTATATTGTCTAAATTTCATGGTGTTACTCACTTACTTTAATTTCTTGAGCACAAAGAACTGATAATCAAAATCACGTTGTTCAGAACCTTTCGAAGGCTGTTGATCCAAGCCGTTCTTTGATGTGTTGCTATCGAAAAATTGTTTAACTTCATTGTCGCAATCTACGAGCGCTTTTGAGTTCGGCATCGTTGCTTTAAGCGCTTCTACTCGCTTTTGAAAGGGCTGGTAATACGCAAGCCAACCAGCATCGCTCAGTGCAAAGTGCTCCAAGACTTCATAACCCGCAGCTTGTGCCTGTTTAATTCGCTCGGATACCGTCGTCATGTCTGGATACTCTTTTTGCCAGAACGCTTTGCTCGATTCGTTAGGTTGTTCGGTATTCCACACCAAATCATTAACGACCAATATGCCGTCATCACTGAGTAAATTTCGCCACTGCTTTAGCGCCTTTTCAACACCCATGATGTAAGCGCTGCCTTCCGACCAAATTAGGTCAAACGACTTAGCTTCAAACGGCAGATCCATCATGCTCGCGTATACGGTTTTGACGTTGCTTTCTAAGCCAAGAACCTGTGCTTGCTGAGTCAGAACATCTAAACTCGGTTGATCATTATCTACCGCCGTTATTTGCACATCCATTTGATGTTCTACTAAGGCTTTCGCTAACACAGAGGTGGCAATACCTTTACCACAACCGATCTCAAGCACACGTTTAGGAGAAACCGAAACGTGTACCAACGCCGCTAAAGTATCTTCCGCTGTTCCTGGCCCTAAACGCTGTAAACCCTCAAAGATCACCTCAAAATCCGCCATGTACTGGTCATGATCGTTCATGTCTTTTGAAAGCCATTTCAGTCGCAGTGCTTGCTTCTCATCAAAGCCTTGCTTAATGAGCCAATCGAGATGCGCATCAGGCGCCACCTTGTCCATCGATTCATGCCAATCTTGCAAACCACTCTCGCCTAACAAGGCCGATAAAAGATCTCTCGAACGCTGTTTCTGAGCGATCTCTTCGTCCAATTGTTCGAGTCGGTTTTGTAACAAGGAGCGGTCAACCTTGGCATCCAAACACGCCTGACACTCTTTCAACGTCAGTCCACCCGCTTGTAACTGCTGCAACAATTTCACACGCTGCAAGTCGCGTTCGGAATAACTTCGATAACCATTATTGGTGCGTTGAGCTTCTATCAAACCCAACTTTCCATAGTACAAAAGCGTTGAACGGCTCAGGCCAACGAGCTCCGCTAATTCAGATATGCGATACATCCACTTCTCCCTCATTTTAGTAGTAAAGGTAAACTATGAAGTTGTAGTCAGGTCAACAGAATTTTCGACACTTTTCTCGTTCTTTACCTATTTACCTTCAAATTGATAAAGCGATCTGAGCGTGTCTTTTACCCATAGAACGGTTAGTCATCGACATTGCCTGAACGGGATTCAGGAAAGGAGAAGTATTAAACTTGATGAATTGAAAACAATTAGCTCATAAACATACTTCTTTTTAACTGAATTTTGCCAATTTCTAAATCATTCAATAATGGACGAACGTTAACTAAACGATAAATAAACTCACCGAGTGAATACTTAAATCAACCACACATATACACCAGAAATTCCTGCTTAAATTTTTTAGAAAAATTCAAAATTTATTAGGGCGTGTTGATCT
>NZ_JBFRNC010000060.1:0-78117 GCF_041470825.1 Vibrio sp. 10N.261.55.A10
CGCGATGAACCTTTTTTATTATCTGACGTTGTGTATCTTTATAATTGAATGTGACTTAACGCCCTAAGCTTCGTTTTCTGGTGCTTCTTTCTCTGCGGTCTCTTTATCAACCTGCTCTTGATCGACAATCGGCAGCACCTGTTTTACATAGTTGCCTGGCGCTTTGCCAATCACAGGATTAAGCTCTGAGCCTTGATTGAAAGGTTCGATTTTTTCGTCAGTTTCAAAACCTTGTAGCCACTGATTCCAGTGTGTCCACCAAGACCCCTCATTATGAGTCGCATTAGTTAGCCACTCATCCGCCGAGTCGTCTAGGTTGTCATTCAGCCAGAACCCGTACTTCTTCTTATCTGGATGGTTAACAATACCCGCGATATGACCAGATTCACCAAGCACGAACGTCTTGTTGCCACCGGTATTCAAGGCACCACGGTAAGTCCCCTGCCAAAGCGCGATATGATCTTCTTTCGCTGAAATGAAGTAGCTTGGTATTTTTATCTTATTGAGATCAATCCAGACACCGCCTACTTTCACGCCTTTGTCTTGAACAAGTTTATTCTCAAGGTAAAGCTCACGCAGCAAGAAATTATGGCATTTAGCTGCAACGTTAGTGCTGTCACTGTTCCAGTACAACAGATCAAACTCCATTGGGCTGCTGCCTTTTAGGTAGTTATCAATGTAGTAGTTCCAGTACAGGCTGTTTTCACGAAGCAAACTGAATGTCACGCTTAATGAACGACCATCCATGAATCCTTTAGCATCGTTCTGTTTCTCAATGGCGTTAATGATCGTTTCATTGATATATGCGCCAACCTCTCCCGGCTGAGAGAAGTCTAATAGAGTCGTAAAAAAGGTCGCAGTTTTAATGCGTTTCTTCATTCTTTTAGCAGCATAGTAAGCGACCGTTGAAGCGAGAACAGTACCACCAATGCAGTAACCTGCAGCATTGATTTGCTCTTTACCCGTGATATCTTCAATTACCGTCACGGCTTTCGCTACGCCTTCCGTGACATAGTCACCGAACTCTAAGTCTTTTTGCGCTTCACCTGGGTTGCGCCAAGACATCATGAAGACGCTGTGCCCTTGCTCAAGCAACCAACGAACCATTGAGTTCTTTTCACGAAGGTCGAGAATGTAGTACTTATTGATGAATGGAGGAACGATCAACAAAGGCGTGGCGTTCACCTGAGGTGTTTTTGGGTAGTATTGAATAAGCTCGAACAGATCATTTTGAAAAACGACATCACCTTCCGTGTTCGCAACATCAACACCTAATCGGAAGGCATTATTGTTGGTCATACGGATCTTGAGGATATCCGCGCTCGCTTCAACGTCAGCTTGTAGCTGCTCTAGCCCATCTAGCAAGTTCTCACCATTGCGCTCAAGCGTTAGCTTCATCAACTCTGGGTTAGTCGCAATGAAGTTACTAGGAGAAAGAGCATTGATAGCCTGACGTGAAAAGAACGCCACACGTTCCTTGGTTTTCTCGTCTATGCCTTCGATTGAATTAATGGTGTCTATATAGCTTTTGCTGAATAACAAATAAGACTGCTTGATAAAGCTGTAAAACGGGTCATTTTTCCACGCTTCATCAATAAAGCGTTTATCACTGCGCTCTTCAGTAATGACGCTTTCGGTATTACCCATCAGTGCGGCATTTTGCCAAATCTTAAGTTGCTGTTCCCACCACTGGGATTGTAACTGAAGGAGAACGGCGGGTTGGTTAGCGGCTTGCTCGAAGATTTTTGACGCATCATCAAAATTCAACTCTTGCATCGCTTGATTTAGGGGAGATTGCGCGGCTTCCTTGTTTTGTTCAAAGTTTTCCCACCATTGCTGGTTTGTTTGTTGAAGTTTAACAAGGTAGTCCGAAAAGAAGTGTTGAAACATAACATGACTCCAATAATCGGAAAATCGCCACCGAGCCTCACAGTAAACACTGTGCTGACTCGATGGCGATTTTATTTATGCAGGTGTAACTGTTTTCAAGTTTTCAGTTGTTAGTGTTTCAACATCTTCTTTGAACTCTTTTGCAGCAGCTTGCATTTTTGAGCTATCACTCATCATCTGTTGAGACAATTGAGTTAGCGCTGCTAGTTGCTGGCTGTTGAACGCCGTTAGGCTAGTCACGTCTTTGATTTCAGTCACTGCTTTCATTTGCGCAAGACCCATGTTCGTGTAAGTCTGCATTGCATTCATTTGCAGTTCTGTCATCGTTTGGACGTTCTTTGCAACCAACTTGTTGAACTTTAAGTACGGTTCAAATTGCTTTTCAGTTTGGTCAGTAATTGTTTTGAAAATATCCGTGTACATAAGTAACTCCTGATGAATACATAGTTTAATAAATTTGTGTCACTATCGTTTCAGCCAACGCTCATCGATTAACTCGCGATGCTTTGAAAAGCTGATCCGATATTTAAGCTTGCTACCGATATATCAGGCTCTAACCTTCAATACCTTTTAGCAAAACAGCGGTTCCCATTCCCCCACCCACACAGAGTGAAGCAACGCCATAAGTCGTTTTCTGTTCAAGCATTTCATGGATGAGTGCAACAATAATTCGATTGCCTGAAGCACCTAAAGGATGGCCAAGCGCGATTGCACCACCATTCACATTGACCTTTGGCTTGAACTCATCAAGCGGTAAGTCATGCTGCTCTGACAATTGGTACATTACGCCAAGAGCTTGTGCTGCAAACGCTTCATTCAATTCAAACAAATCTACTTCTTCTAGAGTGAGATTCGCCTTATCAAGCGTTTTAGAAACGGCTTCTACTGGGCCTAAACCCATAATCTTTGGATCTAATCCAGACTGTGCGTAGCTCGTTAGCTCTACCAGTGGTGTCAGTCCGTATTTCGCTACTGCACTCTCTGAGGCTAAGATGATTGCACTCGCGCCATCATTGATGCCCGAAGCGTTACCTGCCGTAACAGACCCTTCACGGTCAAAAGCTGGACGAAGCTTTTGCAGACCTTCGAATGTCGCGTCTGACTTCGGATACTCATCGGTATCAAAAGTGACGGTTTGTCTGCGCTGCTTAACTTCTACAGGCACGATTTGCTCGTTAAACTTACCCGCCTCAATCGCAGCAACGGCTTTTTGTTGGCTTTCTAAGGCATAGTTATCTTGAGCTAGGCGCGAAATATTCAACGTGTTCGCGATATTTTCAGCGGTCATGCCCATGTGGTAATGATTAAACGCATCGGTTAAGCCATCACCAACCAGTAAGTCTTTCATTGAGATGTCACCCATTTTGTGACCATTACGAACGCTCGCTGGTACCACAAAAGGAATTTGTGACATCACTTCAACGCCAGCAGCAATAACCACTTCAGCATCTTGTGCTTTGATGTGCGCCGCTGCGTCCATCACTGATTTCATTCCGCTGCCGCAAATCATGTTCACGCCGTATGCTGGTGTTTCCTCAGGAAGCCCTGCATAGATGGAAGCCTGACGAGCAACCCCCATGCCTTGACCTGCCGAAATCACGTTGCCGACGATTACTTCATCAATCGCATCTAACGAAAGATCGACAGACTCAAGTGCACCTTTGATCGCAACGCCAGCCAGTTCACCCGCAGATACGTTTTTTAGCGACCCGGTAAATGCACCAATAGGAGTGCGCTTAGCCGCAACAATAAATACTTTTTCCATCATTCCAACCCCTTCAGTTTCGCCAATTACTGCATGTACAAGCCGCCATTCACAGACAATGTTTCGCCTGTAATGTACGCGCCAGATTCACTCGCTAAAAAGCCCACTGCGTCTGCAATTTCAACAGGTGTTGCTAAGCGTTTCATCGGAATTTGGTTCTTGATTGAATCCAGTACTTCAGGCTTCATTTGCTCAACCATAGGAGTTGCTGTGTAGCCAGGGGCAATCACGTTCACGGTTACGCCGCTACGAGCGCCTTCTGCAGCCAAAGCTTTAGAAAAACCAATCATTCCAGCTTTCGCTGCTGAGTAGTTAGTCTGTCCAAATTGACCTTTAAGACCATTGACGGAAGAGATGTTGATGACACGGCAGTTACCTTTCTCACACATAGGAGCGAACAAAGGTTGAGTCACGTTGAACAGACTGTTTAGGTTTGTTTCAATCACGTCTTTCCACGCTTCGGCATCCATCTTTTTAAAGACGCTATCACGTGTAATACCTGCGTTATTGACTAGTACATCCACCGTGCCTTCTTCTTCTAACAACTTGCTTAAGCTCAGCGCACATTCCGCAGTATTGGTAACATCTAATTCAAACAATCTCACTTGATCTTCGGTGAATTGTTTTTCGTTAAACCAATCCAAGGCACATTGGTAATTTCCAGTAAAATAAGTCGCGATAACACGATAGCCGTCTGCAACTAATTTAGAGGAAATTGCTGAGCCGATACCGCCTTTTGACCCTGTAATTAAAGCAAGCTTTTTCATTAATGGTTCCATCCCTTACAAGCAATTAAATAACAATGATGTTAATAAGATAATGTCTTAGCTGATAATTAAACTTTACGTTTTGCTTTAATTAAACCCTACAACTCAAAATCAAAAAGTATTATTACAAATATAAAATATTTTCGTATTATGATTAAAAACTAGACTTGCATCCCAAAATTAATGAAATGTTACGAACATGTAAATTAACGCAAAGCTCTGATATTAATAAGGTTTATTTAATTTTACTTTTATCAACAAGCAGATAAGCCTTTGTTAATAAGAGATAAATCTATATCTCCCAGCTTGTTTCAAGAATAATGCAATGTGGGAATTTGAAATGATTGATCACGAGAATAATAACAAAACTCTTATTAGAAATTAACAAATGGTTCCTAATGATTCTATATGAGCTTCAATATAATTAACGTTCTAAATGGGGAAGATGAGCATTATGAATAAACAAAAAAGCCCACTCAATCTATGAGTGGGCTTAAGTAAATAGCATTAATAAATTGAGCGTGGGATCTTACTTCGTAAATATTTCATTTGTATTTACATCAAGATAAATTTTGTTTTCAAGGGACAACCCACCACAATAAATAAAATAGACATCTCGATTGCTGTACTTAACAGATTTCACCCATCCGCCTAATTCTTCAAAATCACTTGGGGCACACTCCCCCTCAGAGATCAGTTTAGCCACCGAATTACGGAATTTTTCTTGATGGATCTTGAGGTCATCAGACTTAACCAAATAGGAATCCAATATCTCTTTGCTTTCTTTTTCCGAAATAATGACTTCATCATTCGATAAGCCTGACATAGAGACCCATTCCGCCGTCTGTGGGCCGCCTTCTTTAAGGACTATATAGTCTGAGATACGTGCCCATTCGCCTTGTTTCTCGAGTACCACCACCTTTTCCCCTTTATAGAGGTAATCTGTTATCAAGCCATCAATTTCAGGTTGCTCGACCACTTCAAGCTTTCTCTCCAAAACGTAAAATTCCGTCTGCTCGGGTTCAGGCTGAAGATCCATGATGGGTACAAGCTCAGATTCAGATTGCTCGGTAGCTTCTAACGCCGGCTCTTCCGTTTTCTCTTGTGGGATTGGGTCTTTATTCATGACCAAGAAGTAGTATGCCGCTCCTCCCCCTCCGCCCAATATCAACAACACAAGTAAAGCGATCAGCGCTTTTTTCATCAAATCCACCAGCTCTTCCGTTATAGGTATGTCTCAAGTGTACATCAACTCATGCTGCTGCTCATCTATACTCTCAATAGAGCGCACGGTAAGTAGAGGAAAGTCATGAGTTTTTGGGGGAAAGTTATCATTGTAAGCGCAACTTTTAGTGCCAATGTCGCTCTAGCGAATCATTGTGACCGTGAAAACTGGCAAACACTGTTGGATCGTCAGCTCTCTTTTGAAGGTCGCTATAATCAGTACACCAAAGAGTTCAACCAAGTTCTTTCAACCTATGAGTCACAGACATTGTTATCTAAACACTTTAATGAAAAGCAGATCATTGAGCTTTGGGCAAAGTATGAAGAAAGGTTTAATGTGCAGCTCAATAGTCATATGAATACCGCGTATGACGTCTCCGAGGTTTTGCTACAACAGGCGTATGTTGTGTCTAGTGAACTTGAAGGCGCTGACTCTCTAGCGTATTCATGGCAAGCCGTCGCCAAACACTGCACCAAAGCAAGACTCCCGCGCCAGGCAGAAAGCGCAAAGGTGCACGTACAAAGCTCACAATCACTCTCCCGAGATCTCCATACACTCAGTGAAAAATTCCGTCAGCTGTCTTCAAAATACCGCAGAGAAGCGACGATGATTGATGAAGCGCGCCACATAAACCAACCAGCAAACGATGCATCAAACTGAAATCACCATTAGATTCTCTCACTCGTTCGACTGGACTTTTCCGATAAATATGCTCAATCCCATTCATAATATTCTAAGAACTCGTTAATCAAAGCTTTATCAATAGGTTGTAAAAGTAATGTGCTATCTATCAACAATGAAGTTCAATTTCCGACCAATGCAAGCGAGTATGTGAGATATTCATCACAAAATAGATTTACAAACGCCAGAAAATTGTTATCATGAATCTTCATATAACTTAATAACAAGAAACATTTTGGCTAGGTAATATGCAAAAGACTATGGCTTTCAACTGCTTGAGTAACACGGAATGGACTGCAGAGATAAGAGGTAAACTTTTATCTGTAGCTAAACACATGGAAGAGTTCGGTTCAGTAAGTGAGCTAGAGCTATGTAAGATATTTGGAGAGACAATTTGGAATGACGGCGTGGATTATCATTCACATGCTTTTTCATTCAGAATTAATGCACAAACTGGGGATTGTTCAATCTCTAACTTTAAGTATCACTAAGTTTTGCACCTATCATATACGGAGTACCTTTCACGAGGTGCTCCGTTTTTTATTGCCTGAAGCCTGACACTTAATGGATGATTTTTGATATTGACCGCGCTTCTACTTCAGGAGTAAACCATTTCGTTTTCAGCTCATTCTGCCTTCGTGTTACTGCTCAGAGTTTGGCTTAATCGGTATAAATTGGCAGTGGTGCATTGCCTTTTACTTGTCTTATCGCAAGGTGGGTATGAATATCTTTCACGTTAGAGAGCCTTTGAAGTTTTCTTGTAAATGCCTCGTAGGCCATCAAGTTCGGGCTAACCACTTCTAGCAAATAGTCATAAGCCCCAGATACAACGTGGCAACTGATCACCTCTTCCATCTCTACAACAGCCGCCTCAAACTTATCTATCGACACTTCTTGGTGGTTGTTTAGGCTCACCTCAACAAACACACTCATTGCGATGCCGACTTGTTCTCGTGACAAGCTCACACGATAACCGTCAATAATGCCCTTTTCTTCTAGCCTTTTGACTCGTCTTGCACAAGGCGAAGGTGATAAACCCACTTCATCAGCAAGTTCAGCCGTGGTTAACCTGCCATCTTTTTGTAGCAGTTCGAGAAGATGCCTATCAATTCTATCCATAGTAAATGCCAAACATTAGTTAAATCCGTTAATTATTTGGTGAATATTAGCAGAAATCATCAACGATAGTTCAAGTTTAGCCAAAACTTGCCAACCTGTGGCACACCAACTGTTCCATAATGAGTCATCACCCACTCTCCTTCTATATTATGAATCTTGGCTACTTATCTATTACTGTCACCCTACTCATTTGGGCGAGCTTTTTTCTTTCTCTTAAAGGCGGCGCAAATTCAGATTTAACACCTGCCGATATCGCTCTCACAAGATTTCTCATACCGGCTTTGGTGTTATTGCCTTTGATGTGGAAAGCACGCAGCGCAATTGCCGTCGTCCCTAAACGGTATCTAACGGGTATGTTCGTAGGTAGCGGATTACCTTATCTGCTTGTTGCCGGAACGGCCATGCAGTTTGTTCCGGTATCTCATGGCAGTGCTCTTGTTCCGGGCACGCTTCCTCTGTTCGTTACAGGAATTGCGGTACTCTTTTTTAAGCAGCCACTCAGCCGACATCGTGTTGTTGGTTTAGGTTTGGTTTTGCTCGGCATACTGTTGTTTTTAGGGAGTAGCTTAAGCAGCTTCAACTTCGAATACACCAAAGGTCATTTGTTGTTTTTATGCGGAAGCTTAATGTGGGCGATGTTCACCATCTCAGCCCGTGTCGCTAATCTTAATGCGTTAGTCAGTGCCGGTTTTATTTCTCTCTGTTCTACTTTGCTTTTACTCGTCCTAATCCTGACTGGAACCCTCCCAAGCCACCTAATGGACACACCAATCGCTAATTGGCCCTTCACGGAGCTTGCCGTTCATTCAACAGTGCAAGGCGTTGGGGCGGGTTTAATCGCTGCGTTCACTTACCTTTATGCGGTTAATACCTTAGGGGCTGAACGCTCTGCCGCTTTTGGCAGTGCAACACCCGCAGTGGCGACCTTGTTGGCGATCCCACTATTCAACGAGATTCCTGATGCGATGACTTGGCTCGCCCTTGGTTCTATTTGCATCGGCAGTTTGGTCGCGAGCAACATATTCATGAGAAACGACCAGTCGATGCAGTACCAACCGCCAAGCCATAGCAAGGCCTGATACTGCGTTCAAACCTAAATACAGTTCCCCTAAGCATCGATTTTAGGGCTTGTAGTACACAGATAAGCCTGCCAACGCAGGCTTATCTAAAATCTGCTTTTTCTAAACTCGCTTCTCCATTAAACTGTCCGACCTTTTTGCAGATCCAAGAGAACACCATGCAACGCGACTACACCTTAAATTGCTTAATCACCATGCCTCGCCATGAACTAGAAGAATTTAGTTTAAGAATGATTCATCGCCTTGTACCTGAAGATGCAATGACGGAATTGTTTACGTTCGAGCAAGAAGAAGTCACCAGCGAAGAACGCATGCAATCAGCGAAATTTGACGCAATGCTTCGAATGACAGCTATCGCGCTTGGTGAAGTAAACCTAGCCTTCTCAGAGTCGGATAACTCGCAACAGAACATCGAGCGAATGACTCGCCTACTGCTTTGGCACTTCTACTCAATTTCTTTCAACCTTGAAGAAGCAATCGCAATCGAAGTGCACTGTGAGAAAGTAGAAAAGATCTTAAAGAACGCACCTAAAGATGCGTTTGGCTGGGTTAAAGAATTAACTGAGCTACTTCACTTCTACGCGAAAGTGAACGAAGGCAACGAAGACAGTAAAGACGCTTAACGTTAGTTCTACGTAAGTATACATCGAGCTAAACGAAGGCAGACAGAGCTATACCGAAGGCAAATAAAAGCTTTGCTGAAAGGAGTTCTCTGCCTTTGTTGTTTCTAGCACGCTGTGATGTAACATCAGTATCGACTGCGCGATCTTGGTTCCTATTCCCAAAGAACCATTCGGCGCTTCCAGTTCAACCTCATTATGAATCACCACCTTCACCCGTTTGGAATCCGCTTCAAAACCAACATCTAACGACACCACAGTGCCACTTGGGCTATGCCTCAATGCATTATCTAACAGATTCAAAATCAACCTCTCAAGCAGATCACTGTCACCCACAGCCTTGATTCCAATAGGCATATTAATGTTCAACTCAACATTTTTATGGCGATATTTGCTTTGTATCGTTTCTAAGCATTCGCTCATCAGCCCATTGAAATCGATTGAAGCGTATTGATATGTGGGTACCGGGTTATCTTTCTTGGCGCTATCTAACAGCGAATGGAGCTGTTCAGATAACTTGTTGCCATTGCGATATGCCACATCTATGAGTGGATCCGAATGTGGGTTTTGAATCCTCCACGTTTCTAGATACCCCAATACACTCGACAATGGCGTTTTCAAATCATGACTGAGCTGTAATAAGCTTTGTCTTCGATGTGACGACTGATATTCAAGTTGCAAAAATTGCTGTTGAATGTGCTTCGCCATCAACTGATACGAGCGTGCAATCGGCACCAATTCTGGTACTTGATGAATGAAGTTCGGGTCCAATCGAAAATCTTGCTCTGCTTGTTGTTGCAGCTTGTTTGTAACTTCTTCGATAGGGTTTAAGAGGCTGCGCTTCACGAGCAGGTAAGCCCCAATCGCAAAACCTAAGATAGAGATCAGCATAAGTCCTGCTAGCGCCATATAAGGTGTGTCGACTTGCGAATTAGCAATCACGGTATGGCGATTACTGCCAATCAACACATACAGATACCCAACTGTTGAACCCAACTCTTCAATCGCAGCAACGGAAAACACCTTACGAGAATCAGGATTGATAGGGTCTTCGCCAAGAATCGGATAAGGCTCGTCATTTAAAAATTGTCTAATGGGTGCTAAGTCTATCTGGCTTGCCAACACAGTGCCTTCTGGCGCAGCGTGCGTCGTGATATTTCCTTGGCTGTCGAGAAAATAAATGTCGAAATCGGGACCAATCAACATCAAGGTATGAAATATGGATTTAAGGGCTTTGGGGTTGTAGTCAGTCCCTATCATCAGAGGGTTATCATCGCGCATATGAACCGCGAGCTCTTTGTGTAAGCTCTGCTTAGTTCTTTGTTCTATGGTCTCTTTTTGCCAATGATACGTGTAGGCAATCACCACACTCACGAGCAGAAACCACAAACTGGTAAACAACACTAAACGCGATTTGAAACTCATGTTCTTTCCTCGATGGCTCTTAAGCTTAGGACGCGACACATAGGCCTAAACTTTCGATTCGAACTTATAGCCCACACCCCAAACGGTTTTGATGAAGTCATCGTCGCTATTCGGCATGGCCAACTTTGTTCTCAAGCGGTTAACCGTGCTACACACCGTGTGGTGATAACCAGAATGATCGGTATTCCAAACGTGATTGAGTAGCTCATCTTTGCTATAGACGCGCCCCGGTCGGGTGGCTAAAAAGTGAAGTAACGTAAACTCGGTTGCTGTCAGTGGGACATCTTGATTATTCAATGAAACCTGATGACGCTCAGGTTGGATGGTAAGCCCGCCAAAACTCATTATAGATTCGATTGATTGCAAATCTTTCACTGTTGCTTCAGAGTGACTTAAGCGACGCAATACGTTCCTCACGCGAGCTTGAAACTCGAGCACGCTGAAAGGCTTGGTAATATAGTCATCAACCCCAGCTTCTAAGCCCGACACCTTATCTAGCTCAGTGTCTCTTGCTGTAAGCATTAGCACAGGCGTCCAGTCTTCTTGCTGGCGTAACAATCGACAAAAATCGAGACCATCGCCGTCAGGTAAGCCTCGATCAAGCACGATCAAATCAAACTGGCTTCCCTGATATAGCGCTTGAGCCATTTCAATTAAGTTGGTCCTTACAACATCATGTCCTTGGAACTTGAGATGCATCTGCACCAGCTCAGCCAAGTCGTCATCGTCTTCGACTAACAATATGTTTGCCATCAAATTTACCGCAGCACTATTCATGATCCCTGCTCTATTCTGAGTCCGCCCACCTTTCAATTGACCGGAACAGAGCAGGAATTCTTTCATCGTGCTTTCAACCTGTTACTGAGTTCGAGTAATGGTGATTCTTGCACCGGGGTTAAGGAAACGATGATTTGCACTTAAAGTAGAAGTCGTAAGGCCATCATCTTGGCTGATTACGCCAGAGTGAAAACTCACTATATCGGTGTCGTCTCGTGTGGTATTAAAACCTTCACCACCGCCTGCTGGTCCCGGAATGGTTGCAGCAAGCTCATCGTTCAGCTCAGTTCCCGAATCCCAAACATTCATGTTCATGGTAAAGGTATCACCCACCGCTAATGACTTGAGCGATAATCCGGATTCGCCGACAAACGCATCATTGGTGTTCACCAACATGGAAGCAACTGAGATATACCCTTCTTGATTTGGGTCGACACGAATCGACACCGTGTCTTGCTCACCTGAAAGAATCAGTCCATTGCCTGAGATGCCTTGATAAACATTGGCGTCACTGTCACTGAGCGCAAGCAATTGTGCATTACTACCCCCTTCCGCCAAGTATTCCAGATCGACAGAGGCACTTTGCCCAACTTCAAACAGATCAAAATTCGTATTGTGAGTCAACACCGCGAGTGGTGACATTGGTTGATTGTGGGTGAGGTTAGTAACACTCACATCATAGCGATAGTAATCGTCGTCATCGTCCGGACAACCCGCTAACACAGCTACTGATGCAGCGATAAATAGAATTCTAGCTTTCATACATCCCCCTTACTTCACAACAATGGTGATAGTTGCAACAGGGTTTAACCATCGATGGCTACTGCTATCGAGGTCACTGATGCCGCCCGCCGCATCACCATCACCAATGTTACCTGGATGAATATGAACCTTAGCGTTTGATACTGCCGTTTCTACACCTGTGCCACCAACGCCAAAGGTAATGAATGGAGGGTTCGGCATACTGCCCGCCAGCTCATCATTCGCTTCTGTGCCTGCGTCATAACCATTTAGAGTCGCTTTGTAGGTGCCCGCTTGAGTTGGGATCTTCCAGCTATCTAGACCAACAAAGCCGTCGTTTGTCGGCAGCAACATTGCACCCAATGATAGGTACTCTAAATCACCAGTACTGATATCAAACGTAGTTGCGACGCCTGGATTGAGGATGCCGGCCGCTGGGTTCTCAACCACCACGCCTCCCGCGTTGGCAATGACACCAGATAAACCTGAAATATCGCCACCTTCGGCCATGGACTCTAGTTCCGAAGAAGCCGTTTCACCCGTTCTAAACATGAACAAGCTTGAGTCATGAGCCGCCGCTAAGATAGGCGTAAAGTAGATCCCTTTCGTTGCATTAGTGACAGTGACTTCAAGCTCAGCAGCCTGAACTTGAGCCGCTCCGAAGGCCAACATAGCCGAGCTGATCACTAAGCTGATTTGAGTACGTTTATTCATTTTGATTCCATCCTTTATCGAGTCCTATCGTTGCCAACAAAACGAATAACAGCGATATACCGTTACCTTTGCCAGAACGAACTGTGGTGTTGTTGACTCTAAGAATGACGATCAAATCTATCAGCAACTTCATTGAATTCTCATAAAACTCTCACAAGTTTATCCAAACTTATTACTGCAAATAAAAATAGCGATAAAGTACTAATATTTAATCGAAAAATATCAATTTATCATTTACGTCAGAAGGGATAGAAAAGAAGATAAAGAATAGAAATGGAACGAATAAAACGCAAAAAGGCCGAATCGATTTAACGATTCGGCCTTTATTCTAGCGTACTGTTGTTACTCTTTCCTAAGCCGTATTTGGCCTTTCAATCGAGCTAACAACACAACATCAAATTAGAACGCGTAGTTTGCGTCAATCAGTTCGCTAACTTCCACTTTGCTTACTTCAGCACGAGCTTCAAGCCATTGAGCAACTTGCAGTTGTTCTGCTTCTGTTACTGAACGGTAGCGCTCAATTGAGCATAAGAAACCTTCAAACAGCTCAAGGCCGCCGCCACCAAAGCACAGACCGATGCTGTCGATGAAATCAATGAACTCATCAATGAACACATCGTATTGATCAAAATCAGTAATCGATGTCTTGCAGCTTACTTCAAAACCCAGAATCGCGAATTCACCTAGGTATAGCTTTTTGCGTAGGCGACGATTTTTGTTTTCGATTTTATCTAATTTCATAACTGCCTCTCTTTTCGTTTGATAAAGCATTTATACACAGTTCCACATCAATCCCCAAGAGTTTTGTATTACACAAGGGTGTTAATGGCAAAAATCGTGCTACAGAAACAAAACCTTAATCAAATCTATAAAAATCTGTCACTTAACTGCTTCACGATTGGTCACACACTTTACCCAAGTTATTAACCAATTCATTAGTACGCGGGTAAGTCATAAATAACGAATAATAAAGCCAGCCAATAGGAAGCAGTCGCAATGAGCAAGGAAACATTTGATAGCACTCGTTTTAACAAGAGTAAAAACAAACCCTTCGAAGAAGTTCTAGATGCAAACCTTTCAAGAAGAAACGTGTTAAAAGGCGGATTAGGCATCAGTGCAATGACCGCTTTTGGCGCGTTTGGTTTAGCGGGTCACAGCACAGCTAACGCCGCAACAATGCAAGCAAAAGGCGCGCAGAAAAGCGCCGCGACTCTAGCGTTTGAATCGGTTAAAGGCTCATTGACTGACAGTGTTGTCGTACCGAAAGGCTACACAGCACAAGTGCTCGTTCCTTGGGGCACGCCACTTAACAAGCAAGGTAATGCTTGGTTAAAAGACGGTACAAACAACGCACAAGACCAAGCTAATGCACTGGGAATGCACCACGATGGCATGCACTTCTTCCCGCTTGATGGCAACAGCAATGATGGTTTGTTGGTGATCAACCACGAATACATTGACCAAAAAGCCCTGCACGCTAACGGCCCGACATACAATGAAGGCGCTCGTCCTAACATTGATGAAGTACGCAAAGAGATTAACGCACACGGCGTGAGTGTTGTTCGCGTTAAGCTTGAAGGCAACCAATGGGTAATGGTCGACGACGATCCGCTTAACCGCCGCTACACAGGCGCGACAGTCATGGATCTATCTGGCCCTGTCGCTCACAGTGAGTTTACCAAAACCAGATTCTCACAAGACGGCAGCCAAGCTCGCGGCACATTAAATAACTGTGGCAACGGCTACACACCTTGGGGCACTTACCTAACTTGTGAAGAGAACTGGCCGGGTTACTTTGTCAATAAAGGTGCAACTACACCGGCTCAAGAACGTATCGGCATCGCGACGGACAAAACTCGCTACGGTTGGGACACGCTTTCTGGTGACAAACAAGAACGCTTGGATGAGTTTGCACGTTTTGACGTGACACCAACCGCTGATTCTCCAATGGACGATTACCGTAACGAAGCACACGGTCACGGCTACATTGTTGAGATCGACCCATACACAGCAAACTCACGTGCTAAGAAGCGATCTGCTCTGGGTTGTTTCCGTCATGAAGGTTGTACGTTTGGTAAGCTAACCGAAGGCGAGCCGATCGTATTCTACTCTGGCCACGATTCTCGTTTCGAATACCTATACAAATTTGTTTCTGAAGCGAAATGGGACCCGCGTGACGCTGAGCCAAGCAACCGACTAAGTGCGGGCGACAAATACATGGACAAAGGCACGCTTTACGTAGCTAAGTTCAACGATGATGGTTCGGGCACATGGTTACCGCTAACACTAAACAGCAAAACCACCAACGGTGGCAAGCTAGGTGATACGTTTGACTCTCAAGCAGCACTTATCGTTAATACCGCAGGTGCAGCCGACCTTGTAGGCGCAACCCCTATGGACCGTCCTGAATGGTGCTCTGTTGACCCAATGACAGGTACCGCTTACCTAACGCTAACTAATAACAACAAGCGTAAAGAAGCCAATTCAGCGAACCCTCGCGTAAACAATAAGTTTGGTCATGTTATCCGTTGGGACGAAGGCAAAACGGCAGGCGAATTTGATTGGGATATCTTTGTATTCGGCTCTCCAGCCGTGGAAGACAAATCTATCAACCGCTCTGGTCTAACAGACATGAACCAATTCGCTAGTCCTGACGGCTTAGCGTTTGATGCTCGTGGCATCCTGTGGATTCAAACTGATAACGGCGCAGACGAAGTAACGGGCTACACCAACGACCAAATGCTGGCTGTGGTTCCGTCTCAGTTAACGGATGATAAAGGCAACAGCGCGGTGATCGATGCTAACAACCAAGCACAACTTAAGCGCTTCTTTGTGGGTCCAAACGGTTGTGAAGTGACTGGCTTTACTATCAGCCCAGACTTCAAATCACTGTTCGTGAACATTCAACACCCAGCAAACTGGCCATCGTCTGAAGATGCAACGGCTCAAACTCAAGGCAATGTTCGCCCGAGAGCATCGACAGTTGTCATTCGCCGTGAAGACGGTGGTGAAATCGCGGTTTAATAAGCAAATCTAGCTAAGGTCAGCAATCTTACTGCTATCTAGTTTCTGTTCGCTAGCTAAGTAAAATCAAAAAGAGCGATAAGGCTAATTGCCCTATCGCTCTTTTTATATTCTATTCATTCTTTGGTTTAAGTAAGAATCCGAATTTTCAAAACTCACCGTAATCCTAAGTACTCATCATCCCAAGCACGCGTCATCCTCGAGAAGGAGGAACGACTGAGTCGAGGATCTCTCTACCCGTCGTCGTTAAAGCAGAATTAACTCACGAACAACCACACACCCACGCCCATCATTAGCGTGCCGGCAATACGGTTCATCAACTTCACATTGTCAGCCTTGCCGAGCATGTGTTTAAGGCTCTTACCGCCTGTCGCGTACAGAGTCATACAAACAAATTCAGAAGCCAAGATAATAGACACCAAAATCATCAGTTGAGGCGCTAAATCTTTACTGCTGTTGATAAAAGGAGGAAGCAGAGAGATCATAAATGCCCACCCCTTCGGGTTCGCAATTGCAGTCACGAAGCCTTGAACCACCAAGTCCCAATCATTGTTCACTTGAGCTTCTTGATTATCAGTACTGATCGCCAGTTTGCCTCTTGAACGCCACATCTGAACGCCTAAATAGAACAAGTACCCTGCGCCCACAAACTTGAAGCCTGTAAATAACCATGGGTAATTCAGCATGATCGAAGCTATACCCAATACTGCGGCCACTGAAACTACCGCGACGCCAGCCAGTTCACCGATCATCATCCATAATGTACGCTTGTAACCGATGCTCATGCCCAACGTTAACGCCAAGGTCATACACATGCCAGGTGTGATTGACACAAAGAAAAACGTGGGAATAAAAGCCCAAAGTAGCGCGCTATCCATATTATTACCTTATCGATTTATTTTTATTTGAGTGTTTTAGCTTGTTGAACTGTCTTTGTAAGGAGCGACCTTGTATTTAGCGACACAACGAAAAAGAGCCACAATACAGTGGCTCTTTTTCATTACCAACCGTAATTTTACTTACGACGGTTTTTAATTCGCTTCATCATAGTCAAACGACGTTCTGCACTCGCTTGATCTTGAGGCTCTTCGTTCGCGTTGTTCTTACGACCTTGGCGGTTTTTGTAAGCCGACTTGGTGTTCAGCTTTTCAATGTAAGCATCGCGCTTCTTCGGTTCGTAACCTGGTTGTTCAACACGACGAATACGTTGTTGAATCAATTTCTCAACCTGAACCACGGTTAACTCTTCTTCGCGGTTAACGAAAGAGACAGCATGACCTTGCTTACCTGCACGACCAGTACGTCCAATACGGTGAACATAGTCTTCTGCTAGGAAAGGCATGTCGTAGTTGATTACGTGTGGTAAGTCTTCGATATCAAGACCACGAGCCGCAACGTCTGTTGCTACCATTACACGCGCTTTACCTTCTTTAAAATCGTCTAGAGCACGACGACGAGCACTTTGCGCTTTATCACCGTGACACAATACTGCTTTAATGCCATCTAGCTTAAGCTCTTTAACTACACCGTTCGCTGTTTCTTTGTAGTTCACAAAAACAAGCACTTGGCGCCAGTTTTTACGACCAATCAGTTCAGAAAGCAGTTCTGTTTTACGTTCTTGATCCACTGGGTAAACCACGTGGCCGACAGTAGCAGCCGTTGAGTTTTCACGCTCAACACTAATACGTTTTGGTTTACGTAAAATATCTACTGACAGTTGATTCAACTGAGTCGATGTTGTCGCCGAGAACATCATGATTTGTGGCGATGTTTCTACATCCAGCATGATCTTACGAACAGCATTGATGAAACCCATATCTAGGATACGGTCAGCTTCATCAAACACTAGGAACTCTAGGTTAGCAATAGACACGTTACCCGCTTCTAAGTGCTCTTCTAAACGGCCCGGAGTCGCAACCAGAATATCCACACCCAGCTCTAATTGACGAACCTGTGAAGACATCTTGTTACCACCGTAAACCGCTGAAACGCTTAGTTCAGTGTATTTAACGTAGTCTTTGATGTTTTGAGCGATCTGCGCAGCAAGCTCACGAGTTGGAGCCAGAATAAGCCCGCGAGCCGTTCCTCGAGATGCTTTTTTACCGCTGTTCAGTAGGTGCTGAATAACAGGCAATGAGAATGCCGCTGTTTTACCCGTACCGGTTTGAGCAGTAGCAAAAATATCATGGCCTTTACGAGCCATTGGAATCGCTTTTTGTTGAATTGGAGTGAGTTTTTCATAACCACACTCAGTCAACGCTTTGACTAATTCAGGAGCAAAACCTTGAGAGGAAAATGACATTGTTACGGGTTCCTTAAGCAGACAGCCTACATTCTTATTTCAGCCGAGCACTATAAAGTAATTAGAGTGATTTATCTCACATTTATCGTGATATAACGCAAACTTTCTCATTTAATCCGGTGTTTACCACGCCATCGACGAAGTAAACACCCGATTATTCAGTTCAAACAGAGATTAAACCCTATTTGATGCCACACAGCTTGAGCAGAATCTGTTCGAGATCGCCCCATGGCATTAGCTGTGAGTCGATCACTTCCAGTCGAGATTCAAAGCCATCTAGTGTGATTTCATTGACTGACACGACTTGATTCGCCACGTTAAACGCGTAGCAACCTTGGTCTGTATTCACCACGGCTTTTACACGTTCAGCCGTCAAATCAGACAACATTGAGAATAGTGCATCAAAGTCGAACTTATGCTCTGCACCAAACAGCCATCCACAACTAAAATAACCCTGTCCTTTATTCTCTTTACGGATGAAAGCTTCACCGGGAGGAAGTTGGAATTGAGGTTCTTGTTCAGCGTGATCGTGATGGTGCGCTTCAATATGAGATGAAGCACTGCCATACACTCTTTCAATGTCCAACACTTCCAGTGGCACTTCGCCGTCATGGATTAGCTTATGGAAGACTTTTGCTGGCGTTTGATCAGTCACCCAATCATTAAACACATCGATATCTTCAGCATGAACAAGGTCTACCTTAGTACCAAGAATCACATCTGCACTGTTTAGTTGATCATTGAAATTCTGATTCGACGTGTACTTTTCATTAGATAGATTTCGTGGGTCTACCAAACCAAGCGTCGCTTTTAAATCAACATAAGGTGTGTATTGCTCTGAAGTTAACGTTGCAATCACTTGTTTAGGGTGACCAAGCCCTGTTGGCTCAATCAATAAACGATCTGGCTTTTGGCGAAGTAAGGCATTAATGCCCACCGACATAGGAACGCCTGCTGTACAACACATGCAGCCACCCGGTACTTCTTTAATCAAAGCGCCTTGATCTGTCATCAATGCACCATCAATACCAATTTCCCCGAACTCATTAACCAGAACAGCCCAGTTTTCATTTTCAGGTTTATTTTTTAACAGGTTCAAAATGGCTGTCGTTTTACCAACACCCAAGAAACCCGTAATAATATTTGTAGGAACTTTTTTAGTCATATCAGTTCTCCTTTTTAAGGGAGTATATACACAATCACGGAGAAATTGACCCCAATCGCTTGTTTATACGGAGAATGATTTAAGCCAGAAGTTGTATGAGTGTCACTAGAAAGGGGGTAACGATGAAAAATGAATGCTCCAGACGAACTAAAGGCGTACTTACTCAGTACGCCTCACCCTCGTTACTCAATCGTGAGTTCGCGAATCAGGAAGCCTTAAATATCGACCTGAACATTTAACGAGGAACTAAAACTTTGTTTCTGAATCCATCCAAATTGTGTGTAAAACCTCACTTCTCCTTGCGGTTCGTTATGTTGCTTTACGATTTAACTATGGTTCATTTTTGGGGATATTCAAGCCGCCACCAGAGAAACGATCAAAATTGTGACGGCGATTCCACTATTGCCCATAGATTCCATTTATGTAACACGCACATTCCATAAATGAAATTCAACTTTCCATCTTTGTTGCTATAGGATATGCAGAGGAAGCGTATAATTTACGGCAAGCCCGCCTCAACCTATTCAGGAGCCTTATCTCAATGACCAGAAGAGAGAAAATTAAGCAGTCCCTGCTAGCCAAAATGCCAAGGGATGCTATGAATCAATTTCTCTCAAGGGATAAGACCCCAGCTTCAGTTCTCTTTCTTTCTTGTATTGTAGGTGTACTTGCTGGCGTGGTGGGTACCTATTTCGAAGTCGCGGTTCATTTCATCACAGAAACTCGTACCGATTGGCTTAAAGATGAAATCGGCAGCTATTTACCCCTTTGGCTCGCCGCTTTCCTTATTAGTGCTGCATTTGCCTTTATTGGTTACTTCCTCGTTCATCGCTTTGCTCCAGAGGCTGCAGGCTCAGGCATCCCTGAAATTGAAGGGGCGATGGACGGTATGCGCCCTGTTCGATGGTGGAGAGTATTGCCAGTAAAATTCTTTGGCGGTATGGGCGCATTAGGTTCTGGGATGGTTTTAGGTCGAGAAGGACCAACCGTTCAAATGGGCGGCAGTATTGGTCGCATGGTCACCGATATCTTTCGAGTCAAAGATGACGACACTCGCCACTCACTATTAGCTTCGGGTGCCGCAGGTGGTTTAGCCGCCGCATTCAATGCACCACTGGCTGGCATCATGTTTGTAGTCGAGGAGATGAGACCACAGTTTCGCTACTCACTCATATCGATCAAAGCCGTCATCATCTCCGCGGTTTCAGCCAACATCGTTTTTCGATCAATCAACGGACAGTCTGCCGTTATCACAATGCCTCAATACCAACCGCCAGAACTGGATGCACTTTGGTTGTTCTTGTTGTTAGGTGTGTTGTTTGGCCTGTTTGGTGTAATTTTCAATAAGCTGATAACGCTTTCCCAAGACCTGTTTGTGGCGATCCACAAGAATGACCGTAAACGCTACTTGATGACAGGCACCCTACTTGGCGGTTGCTTTGGCTTGTTGCTGCTCTATATACCTGAATTAACTGGTGGTGGTATTGGTATCATCCCTAACATCACTAATGGCAGCTACAGCGCCAATGTGTTGTTGCTGATTTTCTTAGGCCGAGTCCTCACTACCCTGCTTTGTTTCGGCTCTGGTGCGCCAGGCGGTATCTTTGCACCAATGCTTGCGCTAGGAACACTCTTTGGTTATGCGTTCGGGCTTATCGCAGCGGCATTTTTTCCTGAACTGAATATTGAACCGGGTATGTTTGCCATTGCTGGCATGGGCGCCTTATTTGCTGCCACTGTTCGAGCGCCTATCACTGGCATACTGTTGGTTATTGAAATGACCAATAACTATTACCTGATCCTGCCGTTGATCATCACCTGCTTAGGTGCGGTAATCATTGCTCAAATGTTAGGTGGGCAGCCAATTTACAGTCAGCTGCTTAACCGTACGCTGAAAAACGAGAAGCTAAGACAACAAGACCTCCCTCAGCAAGAGGAAGTATGTTAATTACAAATGACTCATGAAACAAAAGCACACATTCAACGTGCTTAATCTCCCGATTCCGTATCAAAATCAAAAAAGCAAACGTTAAACTTGGTATCATCCACTCAAAATTAGTTGAGTGCCCTCAAAATCTATTGATGAAAGGCCTACACACTCTAACTAAAGCAAATATTCTAAAAGTCTTTAATTAACTAAGTCGGAGTAAGTCGTTGAACTGGAGAAGATTAACCCAAGTAAAAAATGTGCCGCCATCTCAGGCGTCTTTAGCACTTGGCGTTATTGGGTTAGGACAAGCTTGGGCGTTATATATCCCGGGCATTGGTGAGATAATTCGTCCCTACCTCGCTGCATTCGGCGCGCTATTATTGCTGCCTGTTTTACTGCGCTATTTAACGAGCTTTAATACCTTCCTTAATGACATTCGCCACCCGTTAAGTGGAAGCTTGATGGCACCAATGAGCATGGCTTTATTGATTCTGTGCGACTATTTAGCCGAGATATCGCCAGCTATCGCCTATCCAGTTTGGTTCTGCGCGCTATTGCTGCACTTTACCATGATGGTGTTGTTCTTTAGTTTTCAGATCATCAACTTCAAAATGTCGAACATTGTACCGAGTTGGTTTCTGTATCCGGTCGGTTTGATCAGCAGCTCCTTAGCAGGCACACAGTTCGGGCACACTGTATTTTCAGAAACACTTGCTGTCACTTGTATTGGTATCTATTTCCTTATGTTGCCAGTGGTGTTGTACCGCTTGGTGTTCGAAGGCAATCTTCCTCGCCGAGCAAGACCAACACTCGCTATCATGGCAGCTCCGGTTAACTTATCTTTAGCCGCTTACTTGGTTAACTTCGACAACCCAGACCCAATTCTAACAGGTGCATTGTCGGGCATTGCCATCACCATGACTCTGTTAATTTACTTGTGTTACATCCGCCTAATGCGTTTGAAGTTCCAACCTTCAATTGCTGCCGTCACCTTCCCATCCGTTATCAGCGCTATTGCCATGCATCGTCTAACCACATTTTTCGGCGCGGAATACCCACAATGGTACTGGCTGCACAAGTTCGGATTCTTTGAGCTAACCATCGCCACCATCCTAGTAATTTGGGTCGCAGGTGGTTACGTGAAAATGTACTGGCCTGAATTTTTTGATTCCGACTACATGTCTAAGAAGGTGAAACGTTCTTAGATAGAAGCGAAAAGATCTTAGCTGAACCATCGTGTTTTGCAGTAGTCGATGATGTCAGACAAAACCAACCAAACCCAAAAAGGCCTCACACTGTGAGGCCTTTGAATAGGCAAGGTTTTAAATAGATCAGGCGAGTGTTAACACAACTACCTTGAGCTCTTAGAAGTTAGCGTGAGGGCCGAATACTTCGTAGTGAACGCGTGAACGATCAACTTTGAGTGCGTCTAGTTGTTCCACGATGTTCTTCATGAAACCAACAGGACCACATATGTAGAAATCGCTCTCTTCAAAGCCTTTAGTATCAGAGATAGACGCTAGATCCATTTGGCCTTGATGCGTGTTTTCACATGCAGATTCGTCTTTGTTCATGTACCACGTTTTCGCTTCCCAACCTTTGTCGGCAACAATATCTTTAACACGAGTCGTGAAAGAGTGTTGGCCTACGTTCTCACAAGCGTGAAGGTAAAGTACTGGCTCGTTTTTATCTACCGTGTTTAGGAACTCAAGCATAGACTGCATTGGCGTTACACCAACACCTGCAGAGATAAGTGTTACTGGCTTGCTGCGCTCTTGATACATGAAGTCACCCGCTGGTGCGTATAGGCTAACCTCATCACCAACAGCAACCGTATCGTGTAGGTGGTTAGATACAACGCCTTGTGTCTCTTGGCCTTGTCCTTCACGTTTAACAGAAATACGGTATTGCTTGCCGTTTGGCTTATCAGACAGTGAGTATTGACGAATCTCGCTGTATTGAGAGCCTTCTGGTTTCACTTCGATACCGATGTATTGACCTGGTGTGTAATCCAGAACTTCACCGCCGTCTTTTGGCTGAAGGATAAAGCTTGTTACTAGCGCTGACTCTTCGATTTTGTCTGCAATCACAAACGCACGCGCTGCTTCCCAACCACCAACAGCTTGCTTACGCTGTAGGTAAAGTTCAGCTTCACGATCGATGAATACTTGCGCCAAGAATAGGTAAGCGGCTGTCCATGCTTCTTCCACTTCTGGAGTAAAGGCGTCAGCAGCTAGTTCACGTAATGTCTCAATCAGGTGCAAACCAACAATTTGGTAGTGCTCTGGTTGAATGTTAAAGCTTGTGTGTTTCTGAGCAATACGTTCAACGGCAGTTGTTAACGCTGCTAGATTTTCAATGTTCTTTGCATATGCCGCGATAGCTTCAAACAGTGCTACGCCTTGGCGACCTGTTCTTTGGTGAGTCATATTGAAGATATCTTTCAACTCAGGGTTATGCGTGAACATACGTTGATAAAAATGCTGAGTTAAAGCTGGGCCTGCGCTCTCAAGTAGAGGAATAGTAGATTTGATGATTTCGATATGTGCATTGTTAAGCATAAATTTACTCCGAACACTGAGCCTTATGACCTATATGTCATTTTGACTACTAAAAATTAAGAATGACTTATCGATTTTCTGAAACCTTAGTTATTTTTAGAAACTGAGTTATTTTGACTCGTTTTCATTTCAAAAAATCGCGAAACCTGATTAATGCAACCTGATTGATTGAGATCAAGAATAGTCTGTTTAATCAGCGCTATAATTGGGCTTCTCTGTATCTTCTGCACAATCAGTGCCAACTTTATCAATCCCCGTCATTACTGGTTTTCTTCTCAAAACTCATCTTATAAAAATGTCAAAAAGACCTTTTTTTTAAGTCAATAAGACTCTATTATGTAGATAAACACACACAGTTAGAGTTTTTTATGCAAGATATCTCCGCATCTACCCTCATGGAAATGACCATTGGCCTCGCAAGTGGTGTCAACGATCAAGATCGTTTCAATCGCCTGATCGATGCCATTCGCAAAACCATAACGTGTGATTGTGTCGCGCTTTTAAGCCTTCAAGGCGACACGCTAGTACCTATCGCAATGCAAGGGCTCAGCCGAGATACGTTCGGTCGTCGCTTTATCATTTCAGAACACCCACGGTTTGAAGAGATCTGCGCGTCTCGCTCTCCTGTTCGTTTCGATGCTGACAGCTCCTTACCCGATCCTTTCGATGGTTTGCTTATTGACCATGATGGCGATTTACCAATGCATGCTTGTATGGGCTTGCCTTTGCTATTTGGCGATAAGCTCTTAGGTATTCTGACTCTAGACAGCTTGAAACCTGATGTCTTCGCGAATATTCCGGCGCGTAACCTTGAAGTACTGGCAGCTATTGCAGCCTCAACCATGCAGATGGCACTGACCTTCTCGCAACTTGAGCATCAAGCAAAACAGTCAAAGCAATTACTCGAAGAATTGAACGTAGAAGCGTGGGAACGTGACGGCGGTGAGTTGATTGGTAACAGTGACACCATGGTCGCGCTTAAGAACGACATCGCTGTTGTAGCTCCATCTGAGTTTAATATCTTGATTCATGGTGACACCGGGGTTGGTAAAGAGCTTGTGGCTCGCACCCTGCACCACCAATCTCAACGTAAACGTAACCCACTCGTCTACGTAAACTGTGCTGCAATTTCTGAAAACTTAGTAGAGAGTGAACTGTTTGGTCACGTTCGTGGCGCGTTCACTGGCGCAGACAAAAACCGCTTAGGTAAATTTGCTTTAGCCGATGGTGGCACACTGTTCCTTGATGAGATTGGTGAATTGCCTTTGGCCGCTCAAAGTAAGCTCCTACGTGCGCTGCAAAACAACGAAATCCAACCGGTTGGCCAAGACAACATTCAAACCATTGATGTGCGAGTATTGGCAGCGACAAACCGAGATCTAAAACAAGAAGTTGAAGACGGTCGATTCAGAGCCGATTTGTACCACCGATTGAGTGTGTATCCTATCGCGGTGCCAGCACTGAAAGATCGTGGTGACGACATCAGCCTATTAGCGGGTTTCTTCTTAGAACAAGCGCGTCGTAAGCTTGGTATCAACCAAGTTAAGTTCCGCTCCGACGTTCTTTCTTTCCTAAACCGTTATGGTTGGCCGGGTAACGTGCGTGAACTTGAGCATGTGATCAGTCGTTCCGCATTGAAAGCGTTAGCGCGCAGCACCAATAAAAACCTGGTGACAATCACCAAGGAAGATTGTGGTCCTCTAGACCAAGATCAGCCAATTGCGACGACTCAGGTGAAAAACACACCATTATCGACACCAACGATCGACCTTTCTGCAGGGCTACGTGGTGCAACGGACGATTTTCAACGCAGTATCATTACTGAGGTGTTGGAAGATGCCAACTTTAACTGGGCACAAGCAGGGCGAGTTCTGAAAACAGACCGAGCAAATCTGACTCGACTGTCTAAGCGTTTAGGGCTAAATGTGGCTAAGTCTCATACGATCGAACGGACAAAATAGATATTAGCGGTTTGTTGCGAGCATCTGACAAAACTTGTGTATATAATGCTGCAAATTGTAACGCTAATTTTAAATATGTAGAGAGAGTTATGAAGTTTATCCGTTGGTTCTTAGGTCGTGTCATCTTGTTATTGAATTTTGTTTTCAGCCCACGTGGTGTGAAGCGTTCTCAAGAAGAACAAAGCAAAGTAAATGAGCAAGCAAAAACGCACACGTTATACCAATTCGAAGCGTGCCCATTTTGTGTGAAAGTGCGCCGCGCGATGAAACGTCAGTCGGTTCAATTTGAACTTCGTGATGCAAAAAACAACGAGCAACACCGTGCTGAGCTTGAAGCTGGCGGCGGTCGTGTGAAAGTGCCTTGTCTACGTATCGAAAAAGACGGTAAAACTGAGTGGATGTACGAATCTTCAGATATCGTGACTTACTTAGAAAAGCAGTTTGCATAAGCAATAAAGCAACAAAAGTCAGATACAAAAAATCCCTCGAATGTGAGGGATTTTTTATGTCTGTTATTTGGCGTTAATCGCTTCAAATTGGGCGCGAAAGTTCAAACGACTACTTCGTGACAATCAGCATCAATTCAACACGGCGGTTACACGCCTTGCCTTGCGCAGAAGCGTTCGTACAAGCTGGAACATACTCACCGAAGCCACGAGTATAGATGGAACGACTTGATACGTAGTTACTCTCTAATCGAGCCTTCACTTCTTTTGCTCGCTGCTCTGAAAGCGGATCATTGATTCGATCTGTGCCCGTGTTATCGGTGTGCCCTTCAATCACCACATCAATATCTTGGCGTTGAGCAAGGTAGCTGCCTAGCGTATCTAGCCATTGATTATACGCTGGCTCAGGGAATGCTGAACCTGTTTTAAAGTTCACGTGCTGCTCAAGCTTTACCATCACATGGTTACCCGGCAACACTTCAAAATCGATGCGGTTTTGTCTTAAAAAGACTTCCAGTGGGTCGTTAGTCGAAACGCCACGTCCGTAGTTGGTCGTGATGGTTCTGTGTTGATGAGTGCTACTCTGGATAGAGTACCCACGATTGCTTGCTACATGAGTCGTTTGAACCACACCCCATTCAGGATGCATCAAGTCGTAATCGGTTTGTGGTGCAGTCTCTAGCATGTCACCGCCAAGTAAGTCAGTTGGTGACGTGGCTTCACACCCAGCCAAAGCTATGCTTAACATTATCGCTAAATATCTCATTACTTCACCAACCACTCATGCAGATAAACCATTCACTAATGTCTATATCGGCACCGAGGGAAAAACTTTAGACGAAAAGAAAGCAGAACCCAAAAAAGTGCTGTTGATCACAGTTAACCGTCTACTAGCTTGTCTTCAGCCGCTAGTTCGAACTGTTTGCATTTATTTACCTTATAATTGTTTTCCAATTCGTACTAAATAGTTAGAATCTCACGACTTCTCAACGCTAGAGCAAACATTATGTTTAAACCATTTACTAAATTCATCACAGCATTCGCTGCCGTACTCATTATCGCGGGTTGTAGTGAAACAGACGAGCCACAAAAAGGCGTTCAATACGAAGCGCTTCCTACTGCTCTAACAGAATTTAACTTGTCTCCGATCACTGAAATCTTCTCTCTTAACTGTGGTCACTGCCGTCAAATGGAAAGTGCCATTCCAGAGATTGAATCTCTAACAGACCAAACTATTGGCAAGATGCACGTGACGTTCAACGAAAGCGCTCAAATCAGCGCAATGATCTACTACACAGCAGTGATGCAGCTTGATGCGACGCCTGACCACGCATTCATGGACGACCTATTTGGTGCCGTTCAAATGGGTGCAGATGCAACACCTGAGCAGCGCCAACAAGCACTAGAGACAGCGTTTACTTCTCGTGGTTTGGTTAGCCCATACCAGCTGAACAAAGAACAGCAAGTCGCTCTTTTCGACTACGTTAAAAAAGCTGAAGAGATTTCAGTAAAAGGCCAGATCAACTCAGTACCAACCTTTATCATCAACGGCAAATACCAAGTACTAACAGCAGGTCACCAAGACGTTGCTGGCATTGCAAAAACGATCAACTACCTTTTGACTCAACCATAATCACGGCTTTAGTCAACTGATTAACACATTTTGTATTAACTACGAAATTCAGCACTCAATATAAATAGGTTTTACTATGTCTAAATTTGTCATCCCGGTCATTGTCTTTCTTTTGGCGGGTTTCATGATTTACCGTACTTGGACGAATCATAAGTCTGGCGGAGAAAACTTCGAACAAGGCCAACAATTTCTAATTGAAAACGGCACTAAAGAAGGCGTGATTACGACTGAAAGCGGTCTTCAATACCTTGTTCTTGAAGAAGGTACAGGCACAGAGCACCCAACTAAGAACAGCAAAGTAACGGTTCACTACCACGGTACGCTAATCGACGGCACTGTTTTCGACAGCTCTGTTGAGCGCGGCGAGCCAATCTCATTTGCTCTTAAGCAAGTAATTAAAGGCTGGCAAGAAGGTTTGACTTACATGGTTGAAGGCCAAAAAGTTCGTCTATTTATTCCAAGCACTCTAGCTTACGGTAAAGGCGGTTCAGGCCCTATCCCACCATCATCGACTCTGATTTTTGATGTAGAACTCATCTCTATCAAATAATCGAAGTTACTGATTTAGGCCCCAACATACGCGCTATGTCGGGGCTTTTTTATATCTGAACATTTGAAGCCTCTTTAGATATTGAGCTATTTAGCTACTGTAACAACGACCAAATATACCCTCGAAAACCGACCACTAGACGACTGGTCTAATTTAACTTATAGTACCGCCCATGAACGAAAAAACGAATGACACACGCCTGCATGTTTTAGATGTTGGCTACCAATTAATAGTGAACAACGGCTTTAACGGCGTTGGCTTATCGCAATTGCTTAAAGAAGCGGACGTGCCGAAAGGGTCGTTTTACCACTACTTTAAATCGAAAGAGCAATTTGGCGAGGCTCTGATCCAGCACTATTTTGAGACCTACATCAGCAGAGTTGAAACTATTTTGGTTCATGGTGAAGGCAACCATTACCAGAGAATTGTCAGTTATTTCACTCGATGGTCACAGATTGAAAACGGCACCTGCAATGCTCATAAATGCTTGGTCGTTAAACTCAGCGCGGAAGTTTCTGATCTTTCTGATCCTATGCGCCAAGCGCTATTAAAGGGTGCAGAAAAAGTGACGAATACCATCGAACAGTGCATTGTCGGCGGTATTGAAGATGGCTCCATAAAGGTTGAAGAGAGCCAAGAAGCAGCTCAGAACCTATACTCAATGTGGTTAGGCGCCAGCTTATTGAGCAAGCTGAGCCAAAGCTCACATAGCTTACAGTCAGCTTTGAGCCTTACCGAACGAATTTTAAAAGGTGAAAGCTAATAACGCGCAGCGCGCTTTATTGGCTTTAACTTAAAAAAATCACCCGCCCTCTTATCAATTTGATGACGGCGGGATTTTTAGACAACAAGACTAGACGACTGGTCTAATTCTAAATGTATAAAATACACAATTAAGGACATCCAATGACTCAACAAGACAATCGCCGAATCGTATTGGCTTCTCGCTCAGTTGGCGCACCGACTCAAGACAACTTCCGTTTAGAGACAATAGCTGCGCCAAGCATCAAAGACGGCGAGATGTTACTTCGCTCAGTTTACCTTTCTCTAGACCCATACATGCGTGGTCGTATGAGCGATGCTAAATCCTACGCAGATCCCGTTGCGATTGATGAAGTGATGGTAGGCGCAACCGTATGTCAGGTTGAAGAATCAAACCACGCTGATTACGAAATTGGCGAGTGGGTACTGGCTTACACAGGTTGGCAAGATCTTGGTGTGTCTAACGGTGAAGGCCTTATCAAACTAGGTAAAGAACCAACGCACCCTTCTTACGCGCTTGGCATCATGGGTATGCCTGGTTTTACTGCTTACATGGGCTTGCTTGATATCGGCCAACCTAAAGAAGGCGACACGCTAGTCGTTGCAGCAGCAACAGGTGCTGTAGGCGCAACCGTTGGACAAATCGGCAAACTAAAAGGTTGTCGTGTTATCGGCGTTGCAGGCGGTCAAGAGAAGTGCCAATACGCGAAAGAGGTTCTTGGCTTTGATGAATGTATTGACCACAAAGCTGACGACTTCGCAGAGCAACTGGCTAAAGCGTGTGACAACGGCATCGATGTTTACTTTGAAAACGTTGGGGGCAAAGTATTCGATGCAGTAATGCCTCTACTTAACACAGGTGCTCGTATTCCTGTGTGTGGTCTTATTTCTCAATACAATGCGACTTCACTGCCTGAAGGCCCAGATCGCATGTCTAGCTTGATGGGTATGTTGCTGGTTAAACGAATTAAGATGCAAGGTTTCATCATCTTTGATGACTACGCGCACCGTTACAACGAGTTTGCTGTTCAAATGACAGAATGGCTATCTCAAGGCAAGATGCACTATCGTGAGCACCTTGTTGAAGGTCTAGATAATGCACCACAAGCATTCATGGGCCTATTGGAAGGTCAGAACTTCGGTAAGCTTGTTATCAAAACGAACGAAGCTAAATAAATTCAATAAACTGAACCCGTTAACTAGGTAGAATCATGATTACTTTACATCACCTGAATAAGTCGCGCTCAAAGCGCATCATCTGGCTATTGGAAGAGCTTGGGGTGGATTACCAAATCAAACCATACCGACGAGACAGTGTCACTTTTCTTGCACCGCCAGAACTTAAATTCATTCACCCATTGGGTAAATCTCCTGTCATTGAAGACGATGGCGTCGTGATCACTGAATCTGGTGCTATCACGGAATACCTAATCGACAAATACGGTCAGGGTAAGTTCGCACCTACACGCGGCACCGCAAACTACGTTGAGTATTCGCAATGGCTTCACTTCGCTGAGAGTTCAGGTATTTTGCCAATGCTGCTTAAGATCTTTGTAATGAAGGACGGCTGTGAAACTAACTTCCTAGGCGGTTATGCAGACGATGAAAACCAAAAGATCCTCACTTACGTGAATAATGCACTTGAAGGTAAAACCTACTTGGTTGCAGACACACTAACAGGTGCAGATTTTATGATGTCGTTCATCGTAGAAATCGTGGGTAACTTTGGTGCAACTGCGCTTTACCCTAACATCGCTAAATACGGTGAACTTTTAAAGAGCCACCCTGCTTACCAAAAAGCTGAGCAAGTAGAGCTAGAACACTCGAGCTGATCGAGTTTCACTCAAACACGTGCTTGCTAGAGTAAACACAAGAAACTAAATGAAGCCAAAGCCGATTTATCTTCTGCTTTGGCTTCTCATTTGTCTTCATTTCGACAACAATACCGAACTCTAACTGAACAGCCATAGAGTTTGATCTTAATGCCAACAAACCTCGCTCAATACACACCTCTGCACCTAGCAAACACGAATGTCGATTTAGCGCTACCGACTCGTTTTACGTTTCCGTATTACTATACCCCGCACCCTGTGTGTGAATTCGCTATGCTGCTGCTTCAGCAATCACTTGTCGACTGTGGTGTGAATGAAACCTCGCAAGGTAATCTCTACGCTGTGCTTCTTGTTCAGAATCCAACCACACAAGGGTTAGGTTACCTTTCTGCGTTTTCAGGCTTGCAGTTAGGTCCGGCTTTGGTCTCTCAGTTAAACAACATTCACTTTGTTCCACCAGCCTTCGATTCAAAACAGTTTCAATCTCAAAACAGTGCGAACCTTGCTCGACAATTGCAGCTCTCGGACGACATTGAAAAGCTGCAACAGTCGCACAATCTAGACACATTATTGGCCGAGCTTGAAGGGTTAAAAATCGAATCAGCAAAAGCTATCGAAGCCTTTCAGTTAGCAATGGCCGCAAACAAAGCTCAGCGTAACGAACTCAGAGAACAAGCCAATCAAGAAAAAGCATTAGGGAATCTAGAGTCAGCGGCGAATTTGCTCAAACAACTGGGCAATCAAAGTAGCCAAGAGAAACGTGACCTAAAAGCACTTCGTATTGAGTGGAAACAGAAGATCGCAGAGCGCCAATCACAAATTGATTTGATTGAAAGCGAACTGAAAAACCGTAAGCAAGATCACCAAGCAGTTTCACAACAGTTGGAAACTCAACGCCTCTCTCACTATCGCTTTATCAATCAAGCCAAGCAATCTAAGAATTTACTCGAGTTGCTCGATGGTAAAGACGCGCTTGAAGGCTCTGGTGACTGCTGCCTACCTAAGTTGCTTAACTTTGCGTTTGAACACGGGTTCAAGCCGTTAGCATTATCTGAGTTTTGGTGGGGATTACCGCCTACAGACATCATTCGACAACACGCAAACCTCTACCCTGTTTGTCAGAGTAAAAGCTTTGAGATCCTCGAACACCAGTTAAGTGGCATAGAGCTAGAAGATAACCCGCTTATCGTGAACCCTGCGGTTGGTAAGTCTTTTAATATTGTTTATGAAGACGATGAAATCGTAGTCGTCAATAAGCCTGAAGAGTTCTTGTCGGTTCCCGGTAAGTTCATCGAAGATTCAGTTTATACCCGCATAAAAGCGCGTTACCCGGATGCGACTGGTCCTTTGATTATCCATAGGTTGGATATGTCGACGTCAGGTTTGTTGATCTTGGCGCTCACGGCGGAATCAAACAAGCATATTCAGAAGCAGTTCATTAATAGAACCGTAGAGAAACGCTACACCGCTTTGTTAGATGGCGAGATAACGGGCGAATCTGGCAATATCAGCCTTCCTTTGCGCGGCGACATCACGGACAGACCAAGACAACTGGTTTGTCACCAACACGGCCGAAATGCAGAGACCCATTGGCAAGTGGTTAGCACTCACAATGGCAAAACCAAGGTTCACTTGTACCCTAAAACAGGGCGAACCCACCAGCTGCGAGTGCACTGTGCTCATCCATTAGGGCTTGCTGTACCTATTCGTGGTGACGACTTATACGGATACAAACGCGAGCGCTTACACCTGCACGCTGGCTACTTAAAGTTGATTCACCCGACAACCGGTGAATGGATGGAGTTTGAAGTGCCTTCCGAGTTCTAAACTCTAACTTATCGAGCTAAGACTCTTATCTCACTCAATATTTGATCTCATAAAACGCATCAAGGTTCTACAACTGCTTAAGGTATAGAACCCTGATATTTAATTTTAATGTGATTATCACAGTTCATTAGCGTACTTTAGTTACTGAGTTCAATACTGCAGACGCCTAGCCCATCACATCTTTGCGCTGGTCAACACATTCGAAAGAGCCCATTTCGAACTCGCGACAGATCCATGGTCGGTTTTCGTAGATAGTACACATCAGTGTTTCTCTATCTACCGCAGAACACCAGCCGTCGTCTAAGCGCTTCATGGTTTCACCGCCCCATTCATCATAAGCGATGTGCTCTTCAGGTACGCCCGTATCTGTGATGATCATAACCTCTAAACGACAACAGCATGCCTGACAATTTGCACAGGTTACTTCGGGTTCGGTTACGTTCTTTATATCTATCGTCATAAGTGACTACACTGCTAAATTTTGCGTATAGTAATCGAAACCGCCCGCTACGGCTAATAAAGATAGTGCGGCGCGGCGTTTTCATTGATGTAGAAATAACAAAGGGCGCTGTGATTCACTCACAACACCCATAATATTTCGACTTTTCAGTGCGGCTTATCGCCACAGGCTCTATTTAGAACAGGCTCGCGAAGAACAGCTTAACGTAGTCTATTAAACGTTTGAACAAACCGCCCTGTTCAACCGCTTCAAGCGCGATCAAAGGCTGAGTTTGAACATCTTCGCCATCAACGGTGTAATGAACCACACCTAGAGTTTGACCTTCTGCAATTGGCGCTTTCAGTTCAGAGTTAAGCTCGATAGATGCAGTCAGCTTTTTACTGTCTGACTTAGGCAACGTAATGAACGTGTCTTCTGCCACACCTAATTTCAATGTGTCTTGCTCACCAAACCATACCTTCTCTTCAGCCACTTGATCGCCGCCTTTATGCGGGTTTAGTGTATCGAAGAAACGGAAACCGTAGCTCAACAGCTGTTTGCTGTCTGATTCACGGCTCTTAACGCTTGATGCGCCCATCACAACCGCGATAAGTCTCATCTCACCTTGTGTCGCTGAACTCGCCAAACTGTAGCCAGCACCAGAGGTGTAGCCCGTTTTCATGCCATCAACGGTTAAGCTTCTATCACGCAACAAGCCATTACGGTTATGTTGAGTGATGCCGTTGTAACTGAAAGAGCGTTCGCTGTATAAGCCATACACATCCGGTAAATCACGAATAATAGCACGACCGAGTAACGCGATATCGTAAGGAGTCGAATAGAGGTCGTCTGCATCCAAACCATGTGCATTGGCAAAATGGGTGTTTTCTAGCTTCAGAGAGGTAGCCCAAGAGTTCATCAGGTCAACGAATGCATCTTGTGAGCCTGCAACATGCTCTGCAATCGCAACGCTAGCATCATTACCGGATTGAATAATCAAGCCACGATAAAGATCCATCATTGCTACATCGGTGTTTACTTCGATGAACATTTTTGAAGAGTCTGGGAAGTTCTTCGCCCACGCGTTCTCACTGATTCGTACCTGATCATCAGCAGAGATGTTGCCTCGCTTCATCTCTTGACCTGCCACATAACTGGTCATCAGTTTGGTCAAGCTTGCTGGGTTTAACTTCGTATGTGCGTTTTTTTCTACCAGCACATCACCAGAATTAAAATCAATTAACACATACCCTTTTGCGCCTAGGCTAGGTGGGCTTGGTACTATAGAAGGTGCTGCGATAGCTGCATTACTTACCATCGCGGCGTTACTTACAATGAATATACTTAATAGAGGGAGAGAGTATTTGGAAAACAGTTTCATTGAATCAAACCTAAGTTAACGTTTTGAGCAGTATAGACAAATGCTAGCAAAAGAAGCGCGAACTTTACGTTGCTTTACGTATTTGTACCATTCGTTACAAATAAAAAAGTATAATCTGCGATCTGACCATATTTTCCACAACTAATATTTACTCCACGAATGCATTCAACGCCTAATGCTATCGCTCAGGCATGCGTCTAAATAACATTTCAACAAAGCCAGTAATACGCTGTTTGCTCTCGCTTGGCTCTAAATCAGGTTGGATGCCAGACTGTGCTAATGCTTGCCATTGTACGACCTCTGAGTTAGGTACGAAAAACGCAATGTACAACGACCCTTTCTCCGCGACTTTACCTTCACCATCGTAAAATGGCACACCAGTAGATAGCTTAATCGCATCGAAGATAGACTCATCGTTCAGTTCCGATTCTTCCGCTAATCCAAAGCCTACAACAACATCACCGACACCATCCTGCTTTAACTGATAACCTTTACTTGAGAGCTGTTCTTGAATCGAATCACGCACTAAATCGGTTACCACGGTTTCATCGTATTTTTGAGAAAGGTAAACCTTTTCTGACTCAGGGTGCCAGGAGTACGTCATCACGCCGTGTTTCATGAAACCAAAGTCACCGCTAGTGACCACACCATAATTGTGTGTGGGTGGTATTTCTTGCGTAGAGCATGCGGTCAGCCCAATAGCCATCAAAGCCAATAGTGCTGCTTTTTTTATGCTTTTTGTTGCACAAATGGATCGTTTTATCATTCGAGGCTTCCTTACCTATATAAGAATAACTATCAATTCAACCTCCAACATAAATAGTAATTATGTTAATAGAAAGGTCATTAAACGTTTGCGTAATCGCTAACCTTCACCTCTGTCTGTTTTGGGGGTTTAATCACAAAAACAGAGTTGGTATAGTTCTCCCCGTTAAACAAAACCAGACCATTCGAGGCACGGAGCTTCCTCAATCATCTCATGAAGAGAAGAATTGGTACCGACAAAGTATCGGCAAATTTAAGAGGGTCAAACAATGGAATTCAATATGGTTGAAATTTTAGGTTACGCTGCGTCTATTATGGTCGCAATTTCATTAACAATGAAAGATATCGTTCGTCTGCGTGTCCTTAACTTTATTGGCTGTGCACTCTTCACAGCATACGGCATCATGATTGACGCATGGCCAGTTGCAGCCACCAACGGCTTTATCGCTTGTGTAAACATCTACTTCCTTGCAAAAATGCAAAAGGAAAAAAAAACGGAAGCGATGAAAGCAGCGAAAGCTTAAATTAACGATTAGCCTTTCAAATAATTCTGAAAAAGCCCAAATAGAGCGATCTATTTGGGCTTTTTTGTGTTTGTCGTTCTCAAGAGCTCGATTTGTGTGAACAAAACTTTTCAATTCAATGAGGCTTTCAACCGATCATATGTAAGCAACGTGATATTCGTTCTCTCGATACGCTTGAGTGTTGTTACGTCCACTCTCTTTTGCTTGATAAAGCGCTTTGTCGGCTTTATCGATAGCGGTTTCAATGTCAGTCAGTGCTTGAGCATGGCAACAACCAGCGCTGATTGTTACTGGCGACACTAAGCCTTGAAGTTGCTCAACACATAACCGTAACGCCTCTGATAATTCGAATAACTCATGTTCATCACAATCAAACGTCACCAAAATAAACTCTTCACCGCCATAGCGCGCAATCAAGCGACGACGATTAACAAATCTCTTAAGTGACTTTGCGACCGCACAGATAACCCTATCGCCTTGAGCATGACCATATTGATCGTTCACCCGCTTGAAATGGTCAATATCAAGCAAAATGACGCCGACATTCGTTATCGGATAAGGTGACTTCTGAGTAATTTTCAGTTTTAGCTGCTCGATAAAACTCCGTCGACTAGGAAGCCCAGTAAGGTAATCGAGGCTAGCCACATCTAAGAGCTTTAAGTGACGATGTCGCAAATAAAGCACCAGAACAACAATGATACTCAGTAGACTAACAACCAACGTCATCAAACTTGCCAACAACAAGCTGTGGTTTTTGTTGAGCTCTTGTTCTAAGACACCAGCAGAAATGACCCAATTCAGATACGGATAAAACTTGTAGAAGATGTTTTTACTCGTCGTGCCATCTGCCGTAGAGATAGAGTAACTAAAGTGACCTTCAGGTTCATCGACGACTTTATCGATAAGCAACTCTGAAGAGTCATCAATCAAGGTTTTTAAGTGCTCGTGTTCAAAGTTAGGCTGAAGGACTAACGTGCCCTGTAAATCAACGATATATACATAGCCACTATCGCCATACGAGTACTTTCTCAGTTTGTCTTTAAGTGCTTCGAGATCAACCAGATACATCAGTTCATCTTTATAAGTGGTCGCCACTAATGTATTGCCACTCGGTAGCCTCACTGAATACGCGACCTTCGCACGCTTACCAACTTCATGTGGGTTGGCGTGCGAGTATTGGGTCATTCCAGACTGTAAGCTCAGTTGTTGTTGAATATGGGTTAAATGCGCGCGATTTTTCCCTTGTAAGAACGGGTGATATAGATGAATACCTTGTGGTGACATCAGATAGATATAACCAGACTCTCCAATCACCAATTCGTTGGCAATTCGAATGACTTCTTCAACTTCTTGTTCTGGAGTGACACGCAGTGTGTGAGAGGCGACTGTATCAGTAACACCTTTGAGATAGGTTTTGATCGCTTCGTTGACGGTGGTGTCTACGATGTCGTAACTCGCGTTCACAATAGTACGAAAGAAGAATTGGTTGGATTCTAATAGTGATTCTTTCGTTCGGTTGAATTGAACTGCAGAGAGGAGCAGAGAAACTACGGCCAGCACAATTGAGAAACTAAGAATGTATTTACGTCTGACTTTCAAGATTACCCCGTAGATTTATAATTTCTGGTAACGCTGTGACTTCTCTTATATACAGACTGTTTTATATCATGTTTTTATTTTTTACTGAACGAATGTCGATATTTTTAAGGGTTTCTATACGCAATCTGTGACTTATGACAAAAACGCCGAACTGGATTCAGTTCGGCGTTTTAATTTTACGTTTAAATGAATGACTTAATTTATACTAATACCCTGATAAATAGACTTAAAAGCATTCGCATTTATTACCTATTATTACGATCTATTGTCTATAAGAGATTGCTTAGCATTAAATTAAGAACAAACTTGAGTCCAGCTACCATCGCTACCCGGTTCAGAACTTGTCCACCAGTTTGCTTGGTAAACACTACCGTTGTGAACCACTTGGTCTCCTGTGTTTGCATGGCTTGGGTTACCTGCCCAATCTTTCTGAGGTAAGTCTGGGTAAACCGCTAAACCTGCCGTATCACATGTACCTGGATTGGTGCCACCATAGCCAGGGTTACCGCCACCTGAACTGATATCACCTAATGGTAGATCTGGCTGCTCGAAGCTAAACGCGTAATCAACGCCACCGACATTCACCGCGTAGTTAGCAGGGCCAGAAATTGGCAAATAATACACCATGTCTAACTCATACACACCGCCAGCAGGAAGCTCTTCCCATGTCGGCAACGTAAACGCCACTCGGTGCATGGTTCCATCTAGTCCACCGATGTTATCCGCGCGAGTATGACCTGAAGCAATCACGGTCAAACCACCACCCGATTGATCTTTCGCGTTATCAGGTGCAGATACTGGGATATCGAATTGGAACTCAGTTCCACCCGGAAGAGCTTGCCCTGTGTTGTTCGTGAACGTGATCTTAGGGTTGATTGGGTAGTTTTGGTCACCGACTTTGAAGCCACCAACCGATACCGCGATATCTAGCGCTTCTGTTGGAATAGCACCCGTCGCTACTTTGTTTCCATATGGTGTTGCAGACTTAAACTTATCGTAGATAGCTTTCGTCATGGTGTTACCCATGTGGAACTCACCGTTACCGCTGTTACACGCTTGCTCAGTCGTATCGATAGAGCTTCGGTTGCCATTCGCATCGAGAACATAACAGTTATAATCCCCTGCTAGTTCCCAGAACATAATGCCGCCGATCTCTTTGTCGATAACGTAGTCCGCTTTCACGTCGATAGACTGTTTATCTTCTGTTGAAAGGAATACGCCCTTCTCTGCGTTCCACAACCAAGGGGCAACCGCCACACTGTCGTAGTTTCTCGTGTAAGTGCCCGTTAGAACATCTGAAGGATCATTCACAGGATCAAGCTTGTAAGCTTCAGCGTAAGAGCCCCAAATACCCTTCTCTAGGTTCTTCGCGTGCCACATAGGGTTAGAACCCGCGCCCATTTCGTTACCTTTTGGATCGGTATCGTGCCACATGTTGTCGATACCAATAGCGCCATGGCCACAGTTGTTTTTCTCGCCTTCACCCGTACCCGCTGAACATTCTGATTGGTTTGGCAGTGCTGCTCGGCCCCAAAGACCATTCTCACCACCCGTTACGCCTTGCCAACCACGAGTGTAGTAAGGCACACCGATGTTAATACGGCCTGCTGGCATAGAACCACGGAAGTAATGGTAAGCCCAATCCGTGTTCAGATAACCAATACCACCGTAAGCCGCCGTGTCGTATACGTTCCACTGCGCTAGCTCTGAATCTTTACCCGTATCAAACAAGGCTGCGTTATGACCTACGTGATCGTTCCACGCACCGTGAAGGTCGTAAGACATGATGTTTACGTAATCGAGGTACTTGGTTACATCGAATGTTTCCATACCGCGTAATAGGTAACCAGAAGAAGGCGCTGCGATCGTTAACATGTAGTGATTGCCATCTTGCGCAGACGCCGCATCGAGCTTCTCACGTAGCACTTTCATCAACACTTGGTACGAAGCCCACAGGTATTGACGACGTGGTTCCATGAAGTCTTTGTCGTATGGATTACCGGCACCCGCCATTGAGGTTGGGTATTCGTAATCGATATCTAGACCATCGAACTGGTACTTACGCAGCATTTCGACCGCTGAAGTCGCGAATGTTTCGATACCTTGATGGTTGATAGAACCATCAGCATTGGTCGTCATGGTGTAGAAACCACCATCAGCCACGCGGCTGCCATCAGTCGCGAAGTGACCACCTGTTTCAGCCCAACCACCGATTGAGATTAACGTTTTCACGCCGTGTTTTTTCTTCGCTGTCGCTAATGCACCGAAGTGACCTTTGAAGCCTAATGCCGGATCAACTTCCACACCCGGCCACTCTTTACCAACCGCTGCGTTATTTGGATCGTTTACATCACCGACGTTTACTTTGCCATCTGAACCGATGCTCACGAAAGCGTAGTTAATGTGTGTGAGTTGTTCCCAAGGAATATCATTTACTAGGTAAGCAGCTTGTGGGTCATCCCCTGCACGCCAACTTGTGAAGTAACCAATGACACGACGGGGATGGTCTGCACCCATTTTCTCACGGCCTTCATCATCGTAAATTGTACAGTAAGGAACATCGACACCTTGAGTTTGATATAAGCCATCAGGGCGACATGTGCTCACTGTTGGAGCGCCGTTCACGGTCAAAGATGCCAACGCAGAATCTGCAGTCGCACCTTGGTCGTCTGTTGCTTTCGCGTAAACTGCTAAAGAACCCGCTTGAGTTGTTGTGTAATCTAACGTGTAAGGGCTCGTTGCAGCAGTGCCCACAAGAGCACCCGCTACGTAGAAATCAACCTTATCAACCGTGCCATCGCTATCTGCTGCCGTTGCTGTCAGTGTGACTACACCACCAACATCAACAGATGTCACTGAAAGTGCAACTGAAACTGTCGGTGCTTCATTCCCTGGTTGTGCTGAATCAACAGAAACAGAAACCGCACTTGCAACACTTGCTGCGCCTTCATTATCCGTTGCAACAACAGAAACCTGATGATTACCCGACGTTGCAGCCCAAGTCGCTTCGAAATGTGCCGCTGTGACTACCGCAACAGATGCGCCATCAACAAAGAACTCAACCGAAGCCACACTGCCATCAGAATCTAGTGCTGTTGCACTCAATACAACATTATCGCCTTCAGTAATCACGTCAGAAGCAGAGGGTGCCGTTAATGAAGCCGTTGGTACTTCATTTGGCGTACCGCCACCTCCGCCACCACTACACACATCAATCTTTTTCCATTGTGCATAGTCACCCTCAAATTGGCTCGGGTTGTTATTTTGATTCCAGTAATTCGCTGAGTACGCGCTGCCGTCATGTGAAACCTGATCACCACCGGTGTACACCGTGGCGGAATCCCACGCTTCTAACGTTGAACAATCCACAGCCGCGTAGCTGTTGAACGCCATTAAGCATGACGCGGTGAGAGTACTGAGTGTAAAAACCTTCTTGGCCACTCTTCCTTGGTTTAGGTGCATGTTAGCTGTCCCTTAAGTTATTGTTTCAAGATGCTTAATTTAAGTGTCATATTTCTCATCACTTAAATCTCTTCGCAAAACAACTGTAGGTAACAGTGCCAATTTAACACCTAAAATATTCGATATTTATAAAATGACTCGCATTAATTTGTTTATAGCATGCAATGAGTCGACACTTATTTTGCACGAACAACTAATATTAAATTTATTTCGGTACGCTAAAAAATATCGCCTAATTCGTATCCTTAATTACAAAACTCTATTCATATCTGCTTTATTTGTTCGTTCTGAAATTTCGTTTTAAAACTAACCAAAAGGGATTGATTTCGCCGTAGAACTGATTTCTTTTCTAAATTTGCCCACTTTTCCTTAACAATTGTGGTAGTATCGCGGATTTTTTTGACGAACCTCACATTTCCAATGCAAGTGTGGGAGAAATACATAGGCTTGAAAGAGCCAAATATAGCGAAGAAATAATGTCCAACTTGACGCAAGTCGCCAACGAAAACATCAACGCAGAATCTACTTCTATCGATTTCAATAAAGCTCAATCTTTGGGTGAAAAGCTGGAACTCGGAAACCCAGTCTTTTGGCTTAGTGGCAGTTTTTTAACCCTCTTTGTCATCCTAGCCTTCACCAACACCTCCGTGTTGTCCGAACTTGTAAACATCGGCTTTAGTTATTCAACTAAATGGTTCGGTGCTTTCTGGCAAGTCCTACTACTTCTCAACTTCATTATCGGTTTAGTGCTTGCACTAGGTCGCACTGGCCACGTTCGCTTAGGAACGCTTGCCCTACCTGAAATGACCACCTTTAAATGGATGTCTATCGTCCTATGTACGCTGCTAGCCGGCGGTGGGGTGTTCTGGGCAGCCGCAGAGCCTATTGCTCACTTTGTTTCAGCTCCGCCACTGTATGGCAACGCAGATCCTCAAGCGATGGCGTTCAATGCTCTATCACAATCTTTCATGCACTGGGGTTTCCTTGCATGGGCAATCTTAGGTGGTTTGTCTTCCATCGTGTTAATGCACTTGCATTACGACAAAGGCCTTCCTCTTAAGCCTCGCACGCTGCTTTACCCAGTACTTGGCGACAAAGCGATTAACAGCTGGGTTGGTAACGTAGTCGACGCATGCAGCATCGTGGCTGTAGCCGCAGGTACTATCGGCCCTATCGGCTTCCTTGGCCTACAAATCAGCTACGCGCTAAGCGAACTGTTTGGTATTTCCGACAGCTTTGCTACACAAAGTGTCGTTATTATCTTTGCTATCGCAATGTACACGCTTTCTGCTTTGAGCGGCGTGAACAAAGGTATCCAACTGGTAAGCCGTTACAACATCATCTTGTCTGTGTGTCTAATCGGCTACATCCTTCTTGTTGGCCCAACGAGCTTCATCGTTGATGGCTACCTGCAAGGTATGGGCGAAATGGTTGATAACTTCATCCCAATGGCGCTATACCGCCAAGATACAGCGTGGCTAGGTGGTTGGACGGTATTCTTCTGGGGTTGGTTCTTAGGTTATGGCCCAATGATGGCTATCTTCATTGCTCGCATCTCACGTGGCCGTACTATTCGCCAAATGATCGTTTCTATCAGCATCGTTGCACCGCTTGTAACGTGTTTCTGGTTCAGCATCGTTGGTGGTAGCGGTTTAGCGTTTGAATTAGAGAACCCAGGTGTGATCTCTAGTGCATTCGAAGGCTTTAACCTTCCTGCTGTGCTACTGGCCATTACCGCTCAACTGCCGTTCCCGACTTTGATTGCAATTCTGTTCCTGATCCTGACGACCACGTTCATCGTGACAACAGGTGACTCAATGACTTACACAATCAGTGTGGTAATGACGGGTACGACAGAGCCAAACGCAGCGGTACGTACCTTCTGGGGTATCATCATGGGTGCGGTAGCGATCACACTTATCTCGATGGGTTCAGGCGGCATCTCCGCTCTACAGTCGTTCATTGTAATCACAGCGGTTCCGGTATCGTTTATCTTGCTCCCGTGTCTATGGCACGCGCCGAAGATCGCGAAGCAGATGGCAAGAGATCAAGGTATCGCTTAATACCTGACCCGATTTAGTTTCGGGTAGCGTAGAACACTAAAAAGCCACTCAAGTGATTCACCTGAGTGGCTTTGTTTTATCTGTTCGTTACTTCTATCTACGATAGCTTATTTCAATCGATAGTTCGGCTTATTGAAACTTTTCACCCGCAGCAACCATAAACGACATCTCAACCAGTAGCTCAGGATTAGCAAGTTCTGCTTTCACGCATGCACGGCTTGGCGCGCAGCCTTCAGGGAACCACGCTTCCCAAACTTCATTGAGTGCATCAAAGTTAGCGAAATCCGTGAGATAAATAGTCACTGACAATACGCGAGATTTGTCGCTGTCTACCAAACTCATCATTTCTTCGGCTTGTTCGAAGATTTGCTGAACCTGACTCTTAATTCCTGCTGTTGTATCCGTCTCTGCCACTTCCACAAAGCTTGCAATACCGTTAAAAACAGTTACATCAGACCAACGTTTGGTCGGGTTAATTCTATGAATTTTCACTGGTTATACTCTTCTTATAATTAGGGTGAACATCAGCGTAATCTAATCCAAATCATGAATATTGAAAACAAAAATTAGAAAGCTCGCGTTACCTTTTGAACAGCACTATCGCCTACCCATTGCTTTGGTTCTCAACATCACTAGCCTTTGAGTTCCTATCGAGACAATAAGTCGCTACCTATTAAGTTTTTAGATAAATATATTAATTATTATTCTCAATGCGAAATTTAATCTGAGCTATTGCGGTCATATTCAGGGAGTTTATTAAATTGAGTACTTTTATGCATGTTCAAACCTATGATTTAAAACAGAGTAATGTGGGATATAACCTAGGCGTGATTGGCGTAGCGTTGGTGTTAGCTTGGATTGGTATTTACAAGTTTACGCCAACCGAAGCAATGCTTATCGAGCCTTTAATCGCAAACCATCCTGCAATGAACTGGCTTTACAATCTGTTCTCAGTCCAAGCTGTGTCTAACATGGTGGGTGGCGCGGAGATCATTGTCGCGATTGGACTGATCGTTGGATTTAAGAAACCGACAGTTGCCTTCTACTCAGGCATTGCTGCAGCGGCTATCTTTGTTGTGACACTCAGCTTCCTGATTACAACGCCAAACGCTTGGAAAGTATCGGATGGCATCTTAGTCACTAACTTCTTCCTAGTGAAAGATATCCTGTTTTTGGCTATCGCGATTAGCGTAATCGAACATAACAAACCTCAGAAGTAACCGTAAATCTAGAAGTGGCCAAACCTAGAAGTAACCTTAAACCTTTAAATAAAAAGACTCGAAGCTGGCTAGAAGGACGCTGCCAGCTTCTGATGTATAAGGTTTTACTTGGCAATACCATCGTGATTAAAGCATTGTCTCGTTACCAATCCCCATTTTTCGTCGTGGTATTGATCTTCGACGTAGTTACCTGAGGTATAGTCGTTAACAACCTCTCTCCAGAACTTAACAGCATGCTCTGCACCTAGTACTTGCTTGATTTCCCAACTGCCCTTTAGATGTTCAAACAGTTCAGAAATAAACTGTTTTCCTACTTTATTTTTTCGAAAATAAGGCACTACATAGAAGTCGCAAATCTCAAACTCGTTTGGCGCTTTGGTTTCAATGGCGGTTAACGCGGCAGGAACTCCATCAATGTAGAGTAAGTAACCCGTAACGCTATCACCAAGCGTCGGGTAGATCTCAAACAAACCGTACTCGTCTGGTTTATCTCCAATGATCTTTGAAAACTCGGCCGCATACCCCTGATACAAATTCGCGTATACCTGTTGATTACCGCTATAGACTGTCACAATGTTCATAAACAACTCTCTTTCTAACAATCACTATTGATGCCATATATTATGAATCATAAACGGTAACTTTGTCTTCTCGAAACTAAGGTAAGTCTCTTAACTTCTTAGCAGGGTTGCCTGCATAAATACCTTTCTCAGTGATGTCTTTGGTGACCACACTGCCCGCGCCGATTACTGCACCTTCACAAATGCTCACAGACAGAACCGTGGCGTTAGAACCAATCGTGACGTTGTCAGCTATCCAGGTACGACCCCAGCTTTCAGGATTGGGATCTGGTTTGCCCTCTTTGAATAAGTCGTTGGCAAACATGACTCCGTGACCAACAAAGCAGTCACTTCCAATGGTCACATACTCACAGATAAAGGTGTGAGATTGAATCTTGCTTCTCGCACCTATCACGGTGTTCTTTTGAATCTCAACAAAGGGGCCAACGAACACATCATCTTTAAGCTCACAGCCATAAACGTTACTTGGCTCGATGATAGTGACATTCTCGCCACAGGTAATATCAGTAATCTGTGACTTTAATACTCTTGGACTTGCCATACTTCACTTCCTCTCGACATTAGCGTCACAATTCAACCTAAGAGATTGTGCCGTAAGCATTAAAGTGCAGCAAATAGATATGTTGAGAGTTGGCAATGGATCAGAAATTCTGCATAAATTAAAACAGTCCTACCAGCACAACTGACAACAGCACCCCACCGATAAAACTTGGGGCGTGGAATGGCTGAGCTTTAGATCTAACGTACTCTTTTTGAAGGTCTTCTTGGTAAGTTTTAACGGCGAGTTCTTTTATGTAGTTATTTTGCATAATAAGCTCCTTCTTAATCAGTAAGAGAAGCTTAAGACTTGAAGTTAGGTTGAGGTAAAGCAAAAAATCAGATTAATTGAACACTTTATTTTTGTTACTCGAGGATTACCCTGAACACATCGTTATTCACGCCGCCAACATCTACTAACTCTCCCGGTTTCATTAGAAGCGAGGTGTTAAGCTGTCGTGTTGAACGTGGCTCTTTTGTTTCTCGAATCACTAACATATCGACAAAATAGCCAGAGTCTTTCTTTGATATTGAGCCCGAAAACGTAACGCTTTCAACCCTATCGGCAAGGACTGAATTGAATGTTTTATCCTCTAAAACACCTGCGGCGATGGATGTATCACCATAAAATAGCGTGATGGTTGTTGGGTCGGGTACCAACTCTTGATTGGACGAACACCCTATTAGGGTAAGGCATAGCAGTAAAATGGCTCGAAATTGCATAAACTGGTTTTCTTTATTACGTTAAGCGTCTGTTTTTCATATTAAAACACTTCAACCTTATAAATACCATGTTTACGGGATAAGCTTAGGTGTGTCGCTTCGATGGACTTGAGTAATGAAGTGAACGGATCAGATCTCGGCCTGTTGAGTTTGCTCCCTATTTGGAAGCTAAACCGAGATCTGATCGATATTATCGAGAAGGGTTCAATTGATTTATGCAACAACGTCTTGTGGAGGTGTCCCTTCACAGTTAGAAACGACAGCATCAATTTGTACTAAAGCATTCATTGGGATTTCTGAAACCCCTACTACCGTTCTTGCAGGCAGCTCAGCATTAAAGAATGTGGTGTAGACTTCGTTTACCACATCAATATCTGAAATATCCTTAAGTTGAATATTAATTTTCACCGTATCGTCCATGCTATGGTCAACGCTTTCAATTATCGCCTTAATATTGTTTAAACATTGTTCCGCTTGTTCTTTTACCCCGCCAGCAACGATTTCATTTGTTTTCGGATCTAAAGGTAATTGGGCTGAAATATGATTGTAGTGAGAGAAAGCAACAGTATGCGAATAAGGCATGAATGGTGCAGAAACAGTATTATTGGTTTCAATAACCAGTAAGCGAGTGTCTTCTGGTAATTGCGGCGGTGTACCGTCGCCATGTGAAATGGATGTATCAATTTGAATTAAAGCACCCATTGGTAATTCAGCTGCGTTAACAACAGTACGAGCAGGAACGTAGCTTGGGAAGAATTTAGCACATACTTCATTTACCACTTCCGCATCTGCGATATTTTTTAGGTAGATAGTCGTTTTAACCACATCATTCATGACATGACCGATACTTTCTAGAATAGCTTTGATGTTTGATAGACATTGTGCTGTTTGCGCTTCGATACCACCATCAACCAACTCACCTGTGGCTACATCTATAGGCAACTGAGCTGAAAGATTGTTGTAGTGAGAAAAGGCAGCAGTCTGCGTGGACACAGTACTTTGAGGTGCATTATCCGTATTTCTTGAGACCTTAATTAGAGCGCAAGGTGCTTGTGGTTTAGTGCCTTCACCGTTAGAAATGAGAGCATCCATTTGAACCAGCGCATCGCTGTTTGTCAGTGCAGCGACACCCACGACAGTGCGTGTTGGCAGACTGTTGTGGAAGAAGCTTTTGTAAACTTCATCAATAGCATCGATATCAGAAATATTCTTAACGAAAACATGAATCTTCACGACATCATCCATAACATGGTCGATGCTTTCAACAATCGCTTTAATATTATTCAAACATTGTGCTGCTTGATCTTTAATATCACCGATGACTATTTCACCCGTTTTAGGGTCAATCGGAAGTTGAGCAGAAAAGTTATTATAATGAGAAAAAGCGACCGTTTGTGTAGATACAGAATTAATTGGCGCGTTTTCAGTGTTTCTTGAAATTTTAATGATATCGCTACTCATCGGTATTATCCTTTTAATAAAATAGGTATACGTATTTATATTTAACAATCGTATTTGGAAGAATGATTAAAGTAGCGCCATGTTAAGTGAATTATTTTAGGGTAAACGTGATACCCGTCAGACTCTAAGGTGACTATAAATCAGCAAGTTACAGAATAATTAGTCATCAAACGACTAATTATCCGTCGTGCTAGGCTTTATCAACTGCTAAATTATCTTTAATTTTAAGTCTATTCAATAATCCTGAATACTCTCTCTGATAGTACGGTGAGTAATTCCAGAATTTTAGATAATATTTGATAGGTTGTTCACACTAAAACTTCGTTAATAGCTAAGTTAGTGAGTTTCTCCCCTATACCTGTGCATAAACTCTTAGGCTATTTAATTAATTATTTTCGAGAGCTTATTTTATATAAGTACGTTAATAATATATTCGAGAATCAAATACCTACAATCTGACAATGCCTATGATTAGATACATTTACTCATATAATTCAACAAATATGAGCAATCGTCACCATAGCTTTTGGCATTATAGCTCTCAACACATAGTTTCGTTGAAAGAAGAACTAAACCGCTCTTGGAGTAGTATTGAAGTGGCGCTTAAATTCGCGGCTAAATTGAGATGGGCTGGAGTAACCGACTCGACGTGCAGCATCACTAATACGAAGGCCTTCTAGTTGAATCAGCTCTTTCGCTTTGTTGAGCCTAACCTTCTTCAAATATTGCAGTGGTGATTCAAAAGTGACATTACGGAATGCATAGTGGAAGGCAGACACGCTCATGTTGGCTTCGTCAGCCAGCGATTGAACAGTGATGGTTTGGTCGTATTCTTCATGCACTTTAGACAGCGCTTTAGCGACACGTGCGTAATGGCCATCATGATGAGCTAAATCAAACAGCACACGCCCTTCTGAACCGGTTAATGCGCGGTAGACAATCTCTGTCACCATCGCATCGCCCAATATATTGGCTTCAATGTCGCAATGCAGCGTTTTCACCAACCGGGTAAAGCTCTCTAGCATTTGCTCTTCCATCGGCGTCGATTCTAAGCCACTCGAGTTCTGTTTATGCTTGTTGCAGTAGCTCTCTAGAAAGCCTTGGTCTTCGAGCTTTTTGACTAAGCTATGCAAACGTTGAGAATCAATGCTTATCGACAAACCAAGCAATGGTTCGCCATTAACAGGCAAGGCTTCGCACTCTAACGGCATTGGCACACCCACCACAAGATAATCACCTGCAGCGTAAGTCACTGGCCTTTCACCAATGTAGATGTTCTTTTTGCCCTGTCCGAGCATGATAATGCCAGACTGGTAAGTAAATGGCTGACGCTGATTCCCGCCACTGCTTCGATACAACCACACACCGCTAATTTCAGTTTCTCTGATCCCTTCAAGGTCATCCCAACCTTTGTGTTCAACATAAGACTGTAATAACTGAGCGAGTGTTTTCATAAGTGGCGACTTTCCATTCTAAGTGCTAAGAGTAAGTAAGCTAAAGCAGAGGAAGAATATCAAGTTTGTAGAAATAGGCAATTTATTTGGAGGAACAGCTCTTCATTGACCTAGATTACTGTACTAATATGCAAATATAGAAATTGAGCAATAAACCAAAATAACAAATTTCGCTTTACACAAGGAATCTCTGATGCAATTTACTTACGTTAACCCTACTGTTATCCATTTCGGTCAAGGCCAAATCAACGCTATCAGCCAAGCGGTTGATACTTCAAAGAAAGTACTAGTCATCTATGGTGGCGGCTCAATCAAGAGCAACGGTGTTTACGACCAAGTTGTAGAGTCTTTAAAAGATCACTCTTGGATTGAGTTCTCTGGCGTTGAAGCAAACCCAACCAAAGAGACGCTAGACAAAGCAGTCGCTCTTGTTAAAGAAGAAAACGTAGAGTTCATTATCGCTGTTGGCGGTGGTTCAGTAATCGACGGTTCTAAATACGTTGCTGGAGCGGCTAAATACGACGGCGACGGTTGGGATATCCTAACGGGCAAACACCAAGTAACTGAAGCGACGCCAATCGGCGCGGTACTGACTCTTCCTGCGACAGGTTCTGAATCTAACATGGGCGCGGTAATCACGCGTAAAGCGACTCAAGAGAAACTGGCATTCATGAACCCTGCAGTACAGCCTAAGTTTGCGGTTATGGACCCAGATGTAATGAAGTCTCTACCTGAGCGCCAGCTGATCAACGGATTAGTTGATGCGTGGGTTCACGTATGTGAGCAATACATCACGATGCCAACAGACGCAATGGTTCAAGACGGTTACGCAGAAACACTGCTTAAGAACCTACTTGTACTGGGTAAGCAATACGACGAGCGTGACAACGATGCATGGCGTGCAAACCTAATGTGGACAGCAAACCAAGCGCTTAACGGCCTGATTGGTACAGGTGTTCCTCAAGATTGGGCAACTCACATGATTGGCCACGAATTCACTGCACTATGGCACGTAGACCACGCACGTTCGCTTGCGATTGTTCAACCTTCACTACTTCGTAACCAAATCGAAGCGAAACGTGGCAAGCTAGAGCAAATGGGTCGTAACGTATTTGGCTTAGAAGCGGGTGCTGATTTAGCAGAACGCACAATCGCTGCAATCGAAGCGTTCTACCACAGCCTAGACGTAGCAACCATGTTCGACGGCTACGAAACAAACAAAGCAACGGCGATTGACAATGTTGTTGCTCAACTTGAATCACACGGCTACCTACAACTTGGTGAGAACCAAGCAATCACGCCAGAGAAAACACGTGAGATTCTAGAGTCTGCGATTCACTAAGAATCGGGAAAATAGAGAGAAAGTAAAGATATTGGTCATACAACGATGAATTTTCACATCTGACTGAACCCATTACTTTTTTCTTTCGTACAACAGAAGCAGCGTTCATTTTGGGCGCTGCTTTTTAATTTGCCCTACAAGATGCTATTAAATTCTCATAAGTCCCTAATTTTATGTGCAATCATATTTCTATATTGTTAAGGTAAACCTGTCTCTTTACTAGGTATGAACAACGATTTGAACAATCTCAAGGAAATGGTTAAGTTTAAGTCACTTAACAAGTGGTATGGTGATTTTCATGCCCTAAAGGATATCGATTTAAATATTGAACAAGGAGAGATAGTGGTGATTTGCGGGCCGTCTGGTTCGGGTAAATCAACATTGATCCGTTGTATCAATCAGCTAGAACCTTTCGAAAGTGGCGAACTTTCCGTGCTAGAACAAGTACTCCCGAGTAAGTTCAACACACCGGGCCAAGTCGGAATGGTGTTTCAGCACTTTCATTTATTCCCCCATCTTACCGTGCTTGAGAACCTAACTCTGTCGCCAATTCGTACGCTTAAAAAAAGCAAACAAGAAGCCGAGAAGATAGCAATGCACTATCTAGAGCGTGTGCACATTGCAGAACAAGCCAACAAATACCCAGTGCAACTTTCTGGCGGCCAGCAACAACGCGTGGCTATCGCCCGTTCCCTGTGTATGAAGCCGGAATTACTCTTGTTTGACGAACCCACTTCAGCGCTTGATCCGGAGATGATCAACGAAGTGCTCGATGTGATGGTTGAACTGGCGAGCGAAGGCATCACTATGGTGTGTGTGACCCACGAAATGGGCTTTGCAAAACAAGTGGCCGACCGCGTTATCTTCATGGATGAAGGACAAATTGTGGAATCGAATACTCCACAATCGCTTTTTGAAACCCCTCAACATGAACGTACTCAAGCGTTCCTAAATCAGATCCTGACTTATTGATGTTGATTCGAATTATTAAACCCGCCCTATCTGCTTTGGTACAGATTGTTGTACTGGCGGCTGCTGTTGTTTGGATTCTCGACTCTGGTGCACAAACCATGGGATACAGCTGGCAATGGGAGCGTGTGCCGGACTATATTGCTTTCTATGAAGATGGTGAATGGTGGCCTGCAGAATTAGTTGAAGGGCTACTAGTTACCATCAATATCTCTTTGATTTCTTTGGTTGCAACGCTGGTGATTGGCTTAACCACAGCCCTATTGCGAAACTCCAATTCGGTGGTTGGACGCACCTTAGCCACCAGCTATGTTGAGTTGATTCGTAACACGCCGTTATTAGTACAAATTTATTTGCTCTATTTTGTATTTGGCCCCGTATTAGGGCTCGATCGCTTTAGTACTGCCGTTTTGGCCTTGGCACTTTTCCAAGGTGCTTACACCGCCGAAATCTTCCGTGCTGGTTTAAATGGTATTGCGAGAGGACAATTTGAAGCAGCTCAATCTTTGGGTTTATCAAAGACCTATACTTACTGGGATGTGATTCTTCCTCAGGTGGTGCAACGCACCTTGCCACCTTTGACTAATGAAGTGATCTCTCTTATCAAAAACTCTTCGATTGTGAGTGTCATGGCTATCTTTGACCTAACAACCGAAGCCAGAAACATAGTTTCTGAAACCGCGATGCCATTTGAGATTTGGTTCTCTGTGGCGATCATTTACCTTGCACTTACACTTTCACTTTCTGCCGTTGCAGCTTGGCTTGAGCATAAGCTCGGAGCTAACTGGCGAACACAATAAGGATTTATCAGCATGAAGCTATTTAAAACCGCAATTACAGCCCTACTTGCGCTTGCCGTCAGTTTGCCTGCACTTGCTTCTGAAACGCCTAACCTAGACAAAATAAACGAACGTGGCTCTCTACGCGTTGGTATGTCGACATTTGTTCCTTGGGCGATGCGTAACAAACAAGGCGATCTTGTTGGCTTTGAAATCGATGTAGCAAAACGCCTTGCTGAAGATTCTGGCTGGAAAGTTGAATTCGTACCGACGGCATGGGATGGCATTATTCCTTCTCTACTTTCGAACAAGTTTGATGTAATCATTGGCGGTATGTCTATCACTGAAGCTCGCGCTAAAAGCGTATTGTTCACTGAACCTTACTCGCACTCTGGCGTTCAACTGGCAGCGAATAAAGAGCTAGCAGAAGGTTTTACACAAATCTCTGATTTTGATTCTCGCCGTGTAAAAATTGCAGCGCGTCGTGGTGCATTCACAGTGCAAGTAGCTCGTGAAACCTTCCCTAAAGCGAAAGTTCTACAGTTCGATGACGATGCTCAAGCATTCCAAGAAGTATTAAACGGCAACGCACACGCGGTTATCGCGTCTAGCCCGAAACCAGAACACGAAGCGATTAAAAACGCAGACACGCTATTTATTCCATTCGAAGAACGCCTATCAAAAGGTAATGAAGCATTTGCAGTTCGCCTAGGTGAAACTGACAAGACAGAATTCTTCAACGAGTGGATCAAAGCACGTACTGAAGACGGTTGGTTGAAAGAGCGTTACGAGTACTGGTTCTCTACTCTAGATTGGCAAGACCAGATTGCTCAAGGTCAGTAATCAGAACTTTTGCTAGTGAATCGAGGCAGTGCATTGTTTGCGCTGCCTTGTTAAAAACAACGAGATAGCTATGACCTCATAGCCACCTCTCACAACACATCAATTATTATCGTTTAAACAGGAATGACGTGAGTAGTACTAGCGCATTAACAACACCTAAGCCCAACGTTCATATGAAGCCTTGGTATCAACGCCTTAACCTTTTAGATGGCGTGTTACTAGCTGTCATTTGTGTGTTTGCAGGCTGGCTTTATTATCGTTCCGCTGTTGGTATTAACTACCAGTGGCGCTGGGAAGATGCGTTTACCCTGATTTTCATTCCGCCTTCTCAAGGCAATATTCCTTACTTTTTCCAAGGCTTGATCGCGACACTGCGCTTGAGTGTTTGGAGTATGGTGTTAGCACTCTCTTTTGGTACATTACTTGGCGTTGCAAGGCACTCTAAAATCACTTTCTTTCGTACCCCTGCACTGATTTTTATCCAGTTGGTTCGAAATATTCCGCCGCTGGTGTTTGTCTTCATATTCTATTTTTTCGTTTCAAACCAACTGATTCCATTACTTGGTTTAGAAAGTATCTTGCGTGAACATAATGGCGAGATTAACGCAGTTCAAGGTTTCCTGTTCGGCCCAGCTAACCTTTGGGAAAACTTGGCGTCTGGTGTTATCTGTATCGGTTTGCTCTCTTCGGCTTACATCGCAGAAGTGATTCGAGCTGGCTTAGAAAGTATTCCAAAAGGCCAATGGGAAGCGGCCGATTCACTCGGCTTATCGGCATTGTCTAAGTATCGATTTGTGGTTGGCCCGCAAGTATTAACGGCCATCACACCGCCATTGGCTGGCCAAGCAATCTCTTTGGTTAAAGACACGTCGATTGTGTCTCTGATTTCTATCCAAGAGATGACTTTCGTTGGTACTGAAATGGCAAACTCGTCAGGTTTGATCTTCGAGATCTGGCTGATTGTAGGCTTCGTATATTTTGCTTTATGCTTTGTGCTTTCGCGTCTGTTCAAAGTGATTGAGCAACGTTCTAGTGCTTACCTTAACCATCAGTAACGTCATTAATAAGAAGTACCGACTCGCCCAGCTATTCACGCCCTTATCCATTTCACCTGATTGGTTTAAGCTATTGACCAATAAGGACTTATCCCTTCATATTTCTTCTCAGAAACACAGCAAAATGCTCGCCTAATCACTATACTTAAAGTATCGAACTACGTTGATTCTTCTCAAGGACATCACTCAACATGGACAATCATAAAGAAAGAGCTTTTTACGCCGTTGTTGGCGCATTGGTTGGAGACGCCGCTTCAATGGGGCTGCACTGGCTGTATGACCAAGAGAGGATCTTACACGTAGCGGGTTTTGAGCCAGAATTTCGCTCACCGAATCAGTTCGATTATCAAGACAAGGGCTACTTTGCGCACCAAGGAAAAACCGCTGGCGACCAATCGCAATACGGTGCTCAGTTATTGGCGATGGTCGATAGTTTAGTCGACAACCAAAAATACGATGAAGCGAGCTATATTCAACATTTCCGAAAATGGTTTGATTTCGGTGGTAGTTGGCAAGGCTACATTGATAAAGCGACGCGCATGAGCTTGCTGAACATCCATCAATTAGAACTAGAGGACGCCCCGATTACTGCCTGTGGCGCAGACGATACGCAGCTCCCCACAGTCTCAAAGATCATTCCATTAATCGCATGTACTTATACTTCTCACACCTTACCAGCAATGGTAGAGAGTGCGGTACGAGTGACCAACAACAACGACAAAGCCGTGGAATGGGCACAAGCCATCACCCTACTGATTCAAGCCGCGATACAAGGCAATTCACCATTACAATCAGTAGAGATGGTACGACAAACCTGCAGCAAGTTTATACACGATCAAATCGATGAAGCCCTCTCAGCGCCTGAGCTTTCAATAACAGATGCCGCGAAAAAGTTCGGGTTGCATTGCGAATTGAGTGCCGCGTTCCCGCTGCTGATTCGCATCATTGCTGGCGCTCAGAGCTTTAAACAAGGTATCCGCGACAACATTTTATGTGGGGGCGATAGCTGCGGGCGTGCAATTGTAATTGGCGCGGTATTAGCGGCGTGTTTCTACGAGGAAGATGGAGGCATTCCAACCGAATGGCTAAAACAAGTCGAACTCAATGGCGGTGTGCTGTCTTTGCCTATTGAGTGATTTCCACAACAACGAACTAGAGCCTGACATAAGACAAGCACACTTCTAGGTCGGATGTCGTTCCTATAAAGTTGGAACACACTGCGATAACTCATTCTTCAGCCAAACAACAAACGGGCTTTCTGGCTCTTCATGGTTGCTATCTTGCGTGAGCAATATGTACTGGTGACCAGAAGGTACGAAGCCAAACGGCGCGATCAAGTTACCTCTTTCAAGATCGTCGGCGACAAGTGGATAAGACCCAAGCGCTATGCCTAACCCATCGACAGCCGCCTGAAAGCAAAAGTAGAAGTGTGCAAATGTTTGGTTCGCTCGAGCTTTTGACCACTCTCCACCATTAACTTTATCTATAGTGATAGCACCCCAATGACTCCAAGCATCTGGCCGTGTACTGCTGTGCAGTAATTTCACATCATCTAAGTTATCTTTTACCTGCTGCCAATAACCCGGGGAACACACAGGGCCTACCCACTCTTCAACTAGCGGTATCTGTTCGTAACGCTCGGTTAATTTAAAGTCATCTCGGCGAATCGCCATATCGAGCCCTGTCGCATTCAAGTTCACAGGCCCACCAGCAGTCGACAATCGAACATCAATTCCGGATTCGTTATAGAAATCACCGAGTCGAGGCATTAACCAACGCATGGTCAATGTGGGTTCGCATGAAACTTCCAACGCTTGATGATTCAGCTGATTAAGCTTATGGACTCCAGTCTCCAAGGCTTGGAACGCTTGCTCTGTGTAACCTTTGAGTAATTCCCCTTCTTTGGTGAGACACACATTCCTGCCCTGTTTGTAGAACAAAACTTGGGATAAGTGATTTTCCAATACCTTGATCTGCTTACTCACCGCGCCATGTGTGATATTGAGTTTATCCGCCGCTTCACTGTAACTACTCGAATGCGCTGCTACGTGGAAAATATGAAATGCTTTCAAATGTCTCATGTGTGATTTTTTCTCACAGATAGGTAGAATTCATTTCGATTATAGGCAGCAATAAAAACCCATACAATGCTGGCTCATCAAATATAAAGAGTTGGAGTCATTATGGAGTGGTTAAGCCTAGCAGTATTGGGACTATTGATTGTTATCAGCCCAGGCGCTGATTTCGTTTTAGTTTTGAAAAACAGTGTCAATCAAGGAAGACAAGCAGGGATTTGGACTGCAATCGGTGTGAGTTTAGCGATTTGTGTTCACATCAGTTATTCAATGCTTGGGATCAGTTACTTAATCTCACAGAATGAGCAGCTGTTTGACATGATTAGATACGCAGGTGCAACCTACCTTATTTATCTAGGGCTAAAAGGTATCTTGAGTGCGGACAACAAGCTTGCACCGATGGAAGATGCAAAGCAAAGCACCAGTGTTTGGCGCTATTTAGCCCAAGGCTTCTTATGTAACGTGCTCAACCCAAAAACCATGTTGTTCTTTTTGAGCATCTTCAGCCAAGTCATCTCACCTGATGCAGAAAACCAGCATGTCGCGCTCGGCTATGGGCTTTACATGATCGTTCTTCACGGTTTATGGTTTGGCGTTGTCGCTATGCTGTTTACTTCGAATACATTGCAAAAGCATCTATTGAGAGCAAAGAAAAGGCTTAATCAAGCATGTGGATTTGGCTTAGTGACGTTCGGAGCACTGTTGGCGATTAAATCGTAAACAAGCGAGTCACAAATAGAGAGCGATTCAAACGACTGAATCGCATCTAACTGGGTCTTGGTAAAACTCTAAACAAGATTCATCGGTCTAATATCGGCACTATCAGGGAAGATAGCGTTGAGTTGTTTCACTTCTATCGATAAATGTCGGTTGAGCACACCCTTGATAACCGAACGCATATCAGTCGTTGGACTAAGGTCTCGGCCTTCATATAGCTGGCTTTGGCTCAAGCCCGGCCAATTGGTAATAACCTTACCACCCGCTCCTTTCAACGATGGCAGCGCACCACCCGCAACAAACATGACGTTGCCAGTGCCATGGTCGGTGCCTTTGGTGCCGTTTTCTTTTGCTGTTCGACCAAATTCACTGGCCGCGATGATCACTGTCTTCTGCCAACGATCACCTAGTGAAGCTTTGAGAGCCGCTAACCCAACATCCAAAGTTTTAAGCTGATTACTCAACCGTCCATTTACGTTGCCTTGATTGGCGTGAGTGTCCCACCCACCGAGTTCTAACGCTGCGATGTTTGGTCCGTTATCAGCCGACAATATGTCGCCTGTTTTACCCATCAATGATTTAAACTGTTTGCCGACACCTTGGTCGCCTACCAGTTGATCTATCTTCATGACACTTTCAAAGTTTGAAGACAGCATTTGGTCACTTTGAAACAACTCTTCCAGCAGTTCCGTTTGTTTATCACGTGTTTTTAAGCGGTTTGGGTACCAACTTGCAACGGTCGATTCGCCCTGCATGATGAGTGGTAAGCCCGAATCAATCGCTATTCCATCGTATTTTTCTGAGCTCAACGTGAGTAAACGGTTAATCCACCCTACGGTGTTAAACGGGTCGGAAGTGCCATTCTCCAATATCTTCTGTCCATCAAAATGTGAGCGCTCGCGATAAGCGGTTGAACAAGCGTGTACAAAGCTGAGTTCGTTACTCTCATACCATTGATGGCATTGCTTTAGGGATGGGTGAAGCCCAAAGAAATCATCCAACTTCACTAGCTGTTCAGGTTTTAATCCGATGTTGGGTCTCAAATTAGAGTAATCCGGATCGGCATGCGGCACTACAACATTTAAACCATCCATCGCGCCACGCAGTGATACCCAAATGAAGATATTGTCTGAACCTGTTTTGGCAAAGCTTGGAAATGGCAGCATCGCACTGACGCCAACAGCCGCCGCAATACCCATGAACTGGCGGCGGTTAATACTATGTGGCGCTTTATTCTGAGAACAATCTGACTTTTTCATACCCACTCCTAACGATATTGAAACTGCGGACTTAGCCACAACAGGGAAAGTTGCATTGCAGCGCTGTCGGCTTTGTTCAATACAATTTGGGTGTGTTCATCAATAGCATCGTCATATAAACCCGCGATCACTTTATCCACTACCGCTTTCGGCTTAACTCCTGACGCTTTAGCCGATTTTATTGCAGCAGACGCAAGCCTATTCGCAACTTGCATACGTTGAGTCAACGCCGAAGGGCTATTGTAGTCTCTGTCTTGATCCGACCAGCCTGCAGGTGAACCCGGTTTAAAAGGAGGCTGCCCTAAATTGTTGAGTGCATTGAATGCCTGTTTCTCGTTTAAAGAAATATCGGCACTACGAAGAACGGCAAACAGCCACTCCTTCGGCGGTCTAAAACGATTAGGGTTAGGTTTACTCGCCTCAGCACTGTTCAATAACAAGCGATAAACAGGCAGTAAATTCCCCTCGCCTCTCAGATATTCAGCAACCATTTGCTCTGAGAGTTCTTTAGGTATGTCGCCAATGAAATGCTGGCACAGCTTACCAACCAAGTACGCAGCAGTGTCTTTGTGGGTCGCTAAGGTTTTTAAACACGACTCTCCTTGCGAGACGCCGGATTGAGAATAAGCCTTTCCAAGCAGTGTGATACTTCCTGGCTCATGCAGGTTATTAGCAAATCGAAACCCAGCATCAGGAGATTTGAATTTAATGCCCCAGCCTGAAATCGCTTTTGCTAAGGCAATGACGTCTTGCTGAGTGTAAGAACCGTCAACGCCAAGAGTGTGGAGTTCTAAGATCTCACGAGCGAGGTTCTCATTGAGCCCCTTATTACGGCGCTTTCCGACTTTTGAATTGGGACCAATCGAGAGTTGATTGTCGAGATACAGAAGCATCGCAGGATGTTTAGAAGAAGCCATCAGCATCTCGCCAAAGTTACCATTCCAATGCTGGCGAACCACATCGTTTTCAATGCTGGCGGCCAAGGGCATCAGTTTTCGATTATCGACCGAGATGGCGAAGTGATTGCTCCAAAACTGAATGATGCGCTCTTGAAAACCATAAGGAGTTTCAACACTTTGTAGGTGGCGAGCTTGAGCTTGTTGTCGATACTGCGTTCGAAGAAAAGACTGCGCTTCTTTCTTCGTGGCTTGCATCTGTTGTTCGTCACCCTTGGCCTTCATTCGTTGTACACGATTCTCTCCTACTTTAATCAGAGTAGATTCAGTACTCGGTAAGTCTTGTATAGCTTGGTGAACGAATGGCTTTTTATCCAACTGTTCTACAGGAGAATAATAGGTTGTTTGACCTAGTTTTGGCCCAAAGCCAAACCTTTGTTCACCCACGATTTTTGAAGTCGGGTAATAATTCATTGCACACTCCCTTACGCTCGATCTTTTCTAAGTGTAATCGCTTAGTCATCAAGCATAGGGAGCTTTACAAGGTTTTACGTTAGATAAGTGTCAGGTGCCTATCAAGTTACCGACACGGTGTGATCATTTTGAATGAGTGTCTATTTACGCCACATATAGACAAACTGCTCGTTCTGAGAGGTGATTTCAAAGCCAAACCTCAAGTACAACTCCCCAACTCGATTACCTTTTAGGTAACAAAGTTCGACGGGTTTATTGAGGCTGTCAGCCTTAGTTAAGCAATCTTTCAGTACTTGGCTACCAATGCCCTTTCCATGATAATCAGGCAGTAAGAAGAATCGGCAAAAATAGAAGTGTTCGCCTTTGTCTTGCAACAACACACTGCCAATCGCCTTGCCTTGATATTCAATGATTTCAGGTCGTTCTTCTGCCCACTCTTCGGCGTGTATATCTCGTTGAATTTGCTCATCCCAGCCAAATACGGCTTTGATCGGTTCAAACTCAGCGGCTTTCTTGAGCTCAAACAGAAATTCATAATCTGATGACTGAGCAGCTCTTGTTGAATGCGAAAGAGCAGCTTTAACCATGTCCATATGATGTTGATTCCTGTTACTTTTCTACCGGGTTTAGTTATCAAGCTTAAGATAAGTGCATGGTGTATTCTTGATGTCCTGTGTGCTCATCAGTTTGTTCGCTCACAATAGAGAAACCTTGAGACAAGTAGAACTCAATGGTCGCTTGGTTCTCTTTATACACATTCAAAGACAGATTCGGGCATTCAAGCTTCGCGTGTTGGATAAGTTGCTTACCAACACCACAGCCTTGATGCTGTGGGCTCACAAATATCGCCGCTAAGATACCTTCATAAAGCGAATAAAAGCCACAAACCTCACCGTCTACTTGATACACGTAAGTTATTGATGCAGGAATGTATATGTCGCGCATATTACCTACTTGAGACTCCCAGAACTCAGGAGCCACAAAGTCATGCGCCTTGATCGAGGCGGTTAACCAAATATCTAAAACGACCTCAATATCAGCTGGGTTGTACTCTCTAATCATCTTAATTCTCTAAAATTATTGCGTTTTAATATGCGAATAAGTATGTCGAGAAGCGACTTAAACTTATTGAAGATTTACGACAATTATTTGAAACAATGGTTACTGCTTCTTAACGTACTTCGCCGTAACCAGCATTTCACCGCCACCATCCAGCTTGCAATCTAGTTGGTGATCTTTGCCTTCATTGATGCGTCGAATCACAGCTTTAGTACCAATTTTCAATACGCTAGAACTGCCTTTAATTTTTAGATCTTTAATGAAGGTAACTTTATCGCCACTTTCCAATACAACGCCATTCACGTCCTTAACACGCGCGGCTTCTCTTTCTAAACGCTCTTCTTCTGGGTTCCATTCGTAGGCGCACTCAGGGCAGATTAGGTTGTTTTGGTCTGGGTAAACATATTCAGATTGGCATTGCGGGCAAGGAGGTAGAGACATACGTTAATACTTAATTTAAATAGAATTTGTTCCATTTTAATGGCTCTTGTCAGGCTTAGCGAGCATAAATCTAACAAGTTTTACGGAGAGCTAATTGTCTTCAAAAAAGAGCAGCACCTAAAACGAACAAACACAGCCGCTAAGCTGTGTTTGTTTAAAGGTTTGAAAAGCGGAACGGCTTAACGTTCGACTTTTGGTGAGTAAATCGAGTAAGCGGTGATTTGCCCTGCCACGATTGCAGAGAACATGAATAACGCCGACAAACCAATACTAGGAATAGGCAGAATCGACTGTTCAAACACCGACTGGCTGGCACTTACTAATACTCGGCTACCCGGAACCAAGATGATGATCCCTTGCACGATATAAATAGAGCCCGTGAGCTCCATCTTCTTGGCAATCCAAGTCCCGTACAAAGTAATAAGAACCGTCGTAACCCAAGTACCGACAACCCAACCACTATCAAAACCTAGATAGAACGGGCCCCACATACCGAGAACCGCTACTGGTAAACCAAGTAAGATGTCTTTAGGTCGCGCATTGAACATCACACCGATAGAAACAGAGATCAGCACCAAGCCAGATATGTGCATCCACATCGGTACCGCATTGGTATAGTCGATGGAGACCGCTTGTCCCCATATCGCTTCACCGATGTTGAGCCCCATGATAATCCCGACAAACAGCTTAATCAGGGTTAAGGCGCTCTGCCCTAGCAAGCTGGTACCAGAAACCAAGTCATTAAACGCCAAACATTCTAATGCGTTAGCTATGGATAACCCGGGGACAAACAAGACAATCGAGGCGATACACAACGCCCACACCGGAATCGGCAACCCTGTACTCGCCAGAAACGCCACGAAGATACCGGTTAGCAGTGCCGAGATGAACTCAACCGCGATAGCACGACGTGAATGAAGAACTTGCTGACATACCCACACCATCAAACCCAATAACGCAGAAAAGCCCACCGCTTCCAACGTACTGCCCACCAGCATCAAATAAGCAGGCGGAATACCCATATTGGCAAGTGCAGTCACAAATTTTGAGTAACCGACAGGTTCTGGTACAGGCTCACTGCTTGGCTGGTTAATACGAATGATCGTATTGGCCAACAAACTCAGGTTAATTGACGCAGGCTTTAGACGCTTAAGAATAACGGCGTTGTTATCGTCTGGAAATTGATAGTTAATCGCAGTTGGCGTTGCTTGGATCATCACATCCACACCATGCTTTTTTGCATAGAATTGAGTGTATTTCTCTAGCTTGTAAGGAGCACAGCCACTGCGGTGAAGAGTGTCACCAATTTCAACAATTTTGTTAATTCGGAACTGAGAAGGCATGGGAATTTTAGGGGAGACAAAATGTGCGGCAAATGTACCAAACGATAGACGGAATGACGAGACTTTTGCGTGAATTATCAACTGAACTCGTTACTTTTTTCTGCAAAGGCTTATAAGTGCCTATAACTCTACTCATTTGGGATTAGTTTACTGAATGTTTTGACAGGCTGATAAGTTAAATTTATGCATTCAGATTGTTATTAGTGGACGCCAAAACACAAATAAAAATCAGTTTATGTTAACACTCCAAATTCCTTAATTTTCATGAGATTTATGACAACTAAGCACCACCAAAGCGTGTTTATAAATTGACTCGGATTTATCGCAAAAAGCAGCATGACATCTACTAATATTTCTCGCCCTCCTTTTAACGAGATTTTAGTCACGTTTTATTCACTCTGAAAGCGCCGAACATGATGGAAAAACTAGCGGAGTGGTGGTTATGCGAGCACTTAGAATAAAAATGAAAGAAAAAGGTTTCGTTTTCAGTTAGATGTGGCATTATCAAACTCGTTAAGACGATGTGCGTGCATCGTATAATGGCTATTACCTCAGCCTTCCAAGCTGATGATGCGGGTTCGATTCCCGCTGCACGCTCCAAGTCTCTTAACGCCTCAGTCTGACTGATAAGACAGTGTGCGTGCATCGTATAATGGCTATTACCTCAGCCTTCCAAGCTGATGATGCGGGTTCGATTCCCGCTGCACGCTCCAACTTCTCCTTAAGCTTCATTACGCACTTTCTTCCAGCGACACCCTATTCAAAAATTTTCGCCGTTTGCTAAGTCCATAATCATTAAATCTATACTGACTAAACTTATTTTATTTAAGCTTAGATTGACGAATCAACGCTAAGTGACCAACCAAAGCTATTAACTCCTTAATTCGCTTCGTATTTCTGACACCTATCCAAATCACACATTGCAGTTCAGCTTTTAATGATTTTCAAAATTGTTCCAATTTAATAATCTTGGTCAATATCTGCAAAAATCATTGTGTTAATGTGCGCGCATTAGCAACAACCCATAAATAATAAAAAATGTTTAAAAGCAATGAGTTAACAATTAGCATCGAAGCAATTAATGTCGCGCTAGCAAAAGTTGAAAATGCCAATAAAATTCAGCTAGATACATTGAAAGGTTATGTGAACAGCGAGCCTGAACAGGCTGTACTGGCTTTTCGATCGCTGAATGAAGCAGAGTCAATCGATGACAAGTTTAAAAAGATCATGGCAGAGCTACCGCATCTGAGCGGCGAAGCACACCATCTGCTTGAAACTTCTATCTTGCTACAGTGACTATAAATAAAGATAAGCCTCAGCGAATCCCTCACAGCAAAACGCTTTAGGTATAAGTTAAGACTTATCTTTAATTTTCTAGCCCTCATTGAATTTCTAATTCAACAAAGCGCTATTGATTAACGTCTAAAGCGTTAACGACTTCACCATACCCGCTTCAGCGTGACCAGGAATATTGCACGCGAACTCTACGTTATTATCACCATGGAAATGCCAAAGCATCTGTTTCGCTTTGCCCGGCTTAACTGTCACTGTGCTGCCCGAGTCATGAGCGTGATTACCCATGTTTTTCATCATTTCACGGTGCTCTAGCTGCTCTAAGGCAGAACCAATCGAGAATTCGTGATCAATCTTGCCTGTATTCATCACAACAAACTGCACTACGTCATTTGGCTCTATATCGACCTTGTTTTTAAATGTGATTTTCATATCATCACTTAGCAGCACATGAACCACTTTATCGGGCTTCGCGCCTTGAGCTGGCATCCCAACTTCTGACATACCTTCCATGTCCATCATTCCATCCATATTCATCATCTTTGAATGGTCCATCTTTCCACTCGTCATCATACTGTGATCCATTTTTGAATGGTCCATTGCAGCAAACGCGGTTGCTGTAGTCAGTGTTAGAGCGATAGCAATTAGTGTCTTTTTCATCGTCGTTCCTTAGATTAATTCAGTTATTTATTTGTTAGTTTCACATGTTCATATGGTGCGCCCTTACCTACTCCTGTCTCGCAAGTAAGGGCTTTATAGTCAGTGCGTTATTTACTTGTCTCGTTTTGGCTATGCGTAATCTCACGCTGTTTCCAGAGCTTAAAGATTGCAGGCAAAACCAGTAGGGTAAGCAACAATGCCGACGCCATTCCGCCTATCATCGGCGCAGCAATTCGCTGCATCACTTCAGAGCCCGTACCTTCGCCGTACATAATTGGAATGAGGCCAATGATCACCGTAAGCACCGTCATCATCACTGGGCGAACACGCAGTCCTGCACCCTCACGAATCGCATCCGTTAAGTCTTCACTCTGAAGTTCTTGCTGGTTCTGCTCCGCATCCAATTTTTTGTAGTGCCATGCTTGGTTTAGGTAGACCAACATGATCACACCTATCTCAACAGCTACCCCGGCAAGGGCGATGAAGCCCACCCCCACTGCAATGGAGAAGTTGTAATTGAGGACATGCATCAGCCATAAACCACCCACCATTGCGAGTGGCAATGTCAGCATGATCATCATCACCTCACCGACGCGGCGGAAGCTGAAGTAGAGCAACAACATGATGATGGCGATGGTGATTGGCACAACGACACTCAAACGCTCCTTCGCACGCTCCATGTATTCGTATTGACCAGACCACGCCAATGAATAACCAGCAGGTAAGACGATTTGATCTGTAACGACTGTTTGCGCCTCTGCAACATAAGAACCAAGGTCGCGACCTTCGATGTCAACGAACACCCAACCATTAGGACGCGCGTTCTCCGTCTTAATCATTGGTGGTCCATCTTCATAGCGAATATCTGCAACATCAGACAAAGCAATTCGCGCTCCATTTGGTGTCACTAACGGCAGGTTCTGCAACTTAACGACAGAATCACGATAGCTTTGTGGATAGCGGACATTGATTGGATAGCGCTCTAGCCCCTCAACGGTTTCACCCACGTTCATGCCACCAACCGCAGTCGAAATAACCTGTTGCACTTCTTTAATGCTCAAGCCATATCGCGCAGCAGAACGACGTTTGATGTCTATCGTCACATAACGACCACCCGCAACACGCTCAGCGTAGACAGAAGCCGTACCACTCACGCTATTGAGGATGGGTTCAAGTTGAGAGCCAATGTCCTCAATCACGCTCAGATCTGGGCCTGCGATTTTGATACCAATTGGCGTTTTAATACCGGTAGCCAACATGTCGATACGGGTTTTGATTGGCATAACCCACGCATTGGTTAAGCCTGGGAACTGAATCAGATCATCAAACTCTTTACGAAGAGACTCAGTAGTGACACCGTCACGCCACTCATCTCGCGGTTTAAGCTTAATCACGGTTTCAATCATGGTTAACGGTGCAGGATCGGTTGCTGTCTCTGCTCGACCAATTTTGCCCCACGTGGTTTCGACTTCTGGAATGGTTTTGATGAGCTTGTTGGTTTGTTGCAACAACTCACGAGCCTTACCTATTGAGATACCCGGATACGTGGTTGGCATGTACATCAAATCCCCTTCGTCCAAAGGAGGGATGAACTCGCTGCCAAGCTTACTGGTTGGGTAATAAGCAGACGCCATTAAGCCAAGTGCGATAACAATCATCACCTTTGGATATTTTAGGCTGAGGTTCAGAAGCGGTTTGTACATCGCCACTAGGCTACGGTTTACTGGGTTTTTGTGTTCCGGCAGCACGTTACCGCGAATGAAGTAACCCATTAGCACAGGCACAAGCGTGATAGCCAAACCAGCGGCTGCCGCCATCGCATACGTCTTGGTAAAGGCAAGTGGCGAGAACATCTTGCCTTCTTGCCCTTCTAGCGCGAACACAGGCACAAAACTCAAGGTAATGATAATCAGAGAGAAGAATAGCGGAGCGCCAACTTCTTCTGCTGCCTTACCAATCACCTGCCAACGGTTTTTGTCAGTGAGCGGAGTCCGTTCAATGTGTTTATGAACGTTCTCGATCATCACGATGGCACCATCCACCATGGCGCCAATCGCAATCGCGATCCCGCCAAGAGACATGATATTGGCGTTAATACCCTGCCAATGCATCACAATGAATGCACCTAAGATACCAACAGGCAGACTTAGTGCGATAACCAACGACGAGCGGATATGGAACAAGAACAGCGCACACACCACGGCGACCACGATGAACTCTTCAGCCAGCTTCTTCCAAAGGTTTTCAACGGCTGAATCAATCAAAGTCGAACGGTCATAAGTCGCGACAATCTCAACACCATCAGGCAAGCCAGCTTGCAGTTCAGCGAGTTTGGATTTAACCGAGTCGATCACTTCACTGGCATTTTCACCAAAGCGCATCACGATAACGCCGCCAACCGCCTCGCCCTCACCGTTGAGTTCCGAGATACCACGACGCATTTGCGGGCCGAGGTTAATATCAGCAATGTCACCTAATAGCAGCGGAGTACCTTTGTCGGTCACTTTTAGCGGCAAAGATTGAATGTCTTCAATGCTTGTCAGGTAACCCGTCGTACGAACCATGTGCTCGGCTTCCGCAATCTCAACAACAGACGCACCGGTTTCTTGGTTACCATCTTGGATTGCCTTGTTGACTTGCTGAAGTGTTAGGTCATAAGCACGTAACTTGGCCGGATCAATCTGTACTTGGTACTGCTTCACCATGCCGCCAACGGTCGCCACTTCAGACACGCCTTCTACGGTTTGCAATTCATACTTCAAGAACCAATCTTGCAAACTACGAAGTTCCGCTAAGTCGTGCTGACCTGTTTTATCTTGCAACACGTAGCTGTAAACCCAGCCCACACCGGTTGCATCGGGTCCTAGTGTTGGCTTGGCACTCGATGGCAAGTTAGGTGCAACTTGGCTTAAGTACTCCAACACTCGTGAACGCGCCCAGTACATATCGGTATCGTCATTGAAGATGATATAGACATAGGAATCACCAAAGAACGAGTAGCCACGAACTGTTTCAGCACCCGGTACAGCTAACATGGCGGTGGTCAATGGATAGGTCACCTGATCCTCGACCACTTGTGGGGCTTGCCCCGGATAACTGGTTTTGATGATCACCTGAACATCTGACAAATCAGGAATGGCATCGACAGGTGTATTTTTAACGCTGTATAAGCCGCCAAATACGATGGCTACAGTAGCAACCAACACTAAGAAGCGGTTGCTAATAGACCAGCGAATGATTGCATTGATCATAGTTCGCCCTCACCCGTGCTATTCGTCGGTTCGAGAGATTTGAGCACATAATCAGAACCTTGCTTCGCCACTAGAAACCGAATGGTTTGACCCTCGGAAAACTCAGATAAATCAAGGTCATCACTGGCTTGGAAATTCATTTCACCCGCTTTCCAATTCCACTCAGGGACTGGCTGATGTTTTACGGTGATCATGCCAAAATCTGCCATCAACATAGTGATGTCACCCGTTACCCAAACTTCGCCAGCGATCTTGTGTTTGTTCACCTTGTAATCCACAACCTCGTACTGCCCTGACTCTGTCTTTCTCATCTCAAAGTCAATTGCCTTACCACGTTGCACGTCACTCATGTCCAAGCCTTCCACAAAGGTGAAATTCATCACCATGCCCGGCCAATCCCATTCTGGAACAGGCTGATGGTTAATCGTCACCATACGGCAGCCTTGCATAACATCGGAAATTTCACCATTTGCCCATACGGTTTCCGCTTCTTCCTCAACACCATTGATGCGTGACAGATCAGCTGATTGGCTCGATTCAGAATCCAACATGAAGTGTGCAGAAGTGACAATACTCTCACCTTGCTCTAGCCCTTGAAGCACCTCTATTTTTTCGCCAGCTTCACGACCAACCTCAATACGAGCAGAGCGATACTTGCCAGAACCTTCTGACATCACCACTCGAGTCATACCACCGGAGTGAATCACCGAAGATCTTGGGATAGTAAGAACCGCTTCATCACTAATGGGTTTCAGCGCAATATTTGCAAACATATTTGGCTTAAGCTCGCCATGGGGATTGGAGAACTTCAAACGAACGCGCAAGGTTCGAGTTTTCGGGTCCAGAATTGGGTAGACATAATCGACGTTGCCCTGCCACTCCTTACCGGGAATCGCATCCAGTGTCATTTCGGCATTGCTGCCTGATGAGATCCAGTGTGCTTGGCGCTCAAACACCTCAGCATCAACCCATACTTCGCCTAATGGGCCAGCACTGATCACCGCTTGTGCCGGTGAAAGGTAACCACCTTCTCGGATATTCAGGCTTGCGATGACACCATCGGCTGGCGCTTTTATTTCAATGGTTTGCGAAGCTTTGCCTTGTCGCGTAATAGCGCGGATTTGCGTCTTATCAACACCCAAGGTAATCAAGCGTTCAGTCGAGCCCTTGATCAAACCTTTACGACCCGTTTTATAAGCACTGATCAACTCTTCTTGAGCTTTAACAAGCTCCGGAGAATAGAGTGTGAAAAGCACATCACCTTTGTTTACCTTCTCACCCACTGCGTTGATGTAGAGCTTCTCAACCCAACCAGCTGCTCTTACGTTGGTTTGCCACAATGTACTTTCATCGAACGCCACATAACCCACGGTTTCAATCCGAGGAGACAGCGCTTCGAACTTAACTTTCGCTGTTTTGACACCCAGATTATTTTCTACCGACGAATCAATAAACACGGTTCCGGGCTTATCTTTTGCTCCGCCGTTCACATCGTCGGCATACACCGGGATAAGATCCATCCCCATTGGCGATTGACCTGGCTTATCACGCTGATAATTTGGGTCCATCGGAGCAACCCAATACAAAGGCTCATCCTTGGTTTGTTTACTTACTTCGGCGCCTGTACTCGTTGCCATTGCTGACATGTTATGTGCTGACCCAACGACAAAGTGATTCACACCAAAACCCATTGCACCACCGACCAATAAAGCGATTGTTGCTACTTTTACTGAACTCATTGTCTATTCCCTTATTGATTGGCTGTGTGTTTAGTTGCGCTTGAATTGAGTTGTGGTTGGTTTACTTGGTATTCAAAGCCACTGACTAACGCCGCCAGTTTGCTGTTAACGATGTTGAGATCGGTGATCAAACGTTGTTGCTCTAACTTAAGCGCCAGCTCATCGGTCGTTGCTAAAATGACATCGTTAAACTGAGCGGTATTGTTTTGATAGCCCCTTTCAACCGCGCTGATTCGTGCTGCGGTTTGAGGAAGCAAGGACGTTTGATAGCGATCTAATCGCTGGATCAGATTTGATCTGTCCACCAGCAATGCATTCACTTGCGCGTTCATTTGGGAAAGTAAGGTGTCTTTTTGAGATTTAGCCGCACCAACTTGATACTGAGCAGCCGATAAGTTTTTATCTTGTCGATTCCCCGTAAACAGCGGGATGTCGACTGTCAGATAAGCACTCACCAGATCAGAAGCTGGTTCACCCGCCATGTTATTGGCTTGACGGTGTGCATACATCACTTCCACCCCAAATTGTGGGGTATAAGCTTGCTCGGCTAACTCAACCTGAGTTTGATTAGAGGAAATACTGACATCGGAGATCTTAACCAAAGGATGGTCAGTCAGTAGCTGGTAGTGCTTGGTTGAATCGATATTGGTCGCTAATTTGCTTTCCAACAATGACCAATCGATTTGGTTAGTTGCATTCAGTGTGCCCTGAGAATCAAGAACCTGAGAGCCTAGCCAATCAGAACCCAACCATTCAGAAAGCTGAGAGATTAGACGACGCTGAACCTGCTGGTTTGCCTGAAGTTTCTCATCAAGCTTGCTCACTTGGAGCTGAGCATTAAGCAGATCTTGCGCTTCGCTTTTACCAATCGAGTAATTGGTTTGTACATAGTTTTCAAGCTCAACCAACAAACGACGATTTTGACGAATCACCGACTCAGCCTTTTGCTGATAACCCAACTCAAGCCAAAGCTGCGTCATGCTATTAGCAACCGTCAATTCTCTTGCGTGCACCTGCAAAGCTAACGCATCAGACTGCTGGCCTGCCTTTTTCTGTTGGAGGTTAAGCGTATCGCCACGCTCAAACTGCTGCATCAACCCTACCGATATATTGGTCATCGGGTCTTCGTCGAATTGAAAACTATCGACAGGCAAACCGCCAAATCCAACTTTTAATTTAGGATCCATTAAGGTCGAGCTGGCAATGCCCGTTTCTCGCATCGCTTGAGACTGAGCAAAGTACTGTTTGCGATTTCCATCTTCGCTTAAAGCAATCTCAATCAGTGTATTGAGTTGCTGCGTCGAGCTTGCTTGGTCATGTGCTGAAATGTGTTGAGCATTTGAAGCTGACGCCGTGGTAGCCGCGAGCGTAGCACTTGAAAACAAGGCCATAGGCAAGGTAGCAGCAACCACTAAGCTCGTGTTCATGACAAACACAGAGGTTGTTGGTGTCATATTCACAATGAATGTCCATATCTAACGCTAATTAGCGCATAAAAAAGAATGGCTTATCAGATTTATCTAACTGATAGAGCTGTATTTTTAGATATAGATTTATGCGGAAGGTGGGCGTAGCAAAGATTGAGCGCGTGCGACTTTCTGGCCAATCGTGACCGATTGAAAACGAGCTAATGAAAAGGAAAGTTGATCAACGGCTTGAACAGCCTGAATTGGATAGGGACTTGCAGAACACATTGAGGCACAGCAATCGACACTCGAACAATGGTTACCCATCATCGAGCTACCGTCTTCGCTCATTGAAGACATATCGTATTGAGCCATCAAAGCATGGGCACTCATGTTAGAGTCTTCAGCGTGTACTTTTTCACTCATCACATGACACCCTGCCATTGAATCATTAACCGAAGTACCGCTGTGGTAACAAGCCGATTTGCTCGAACCCATTTCCATCATCATTACTTCAGTCATCAAGGCTGAGGAGCTTGAGGCATAGCTAGACATCAACATCGCAATGATGCTGAAAACAATAATCCAAGTTTTTCGGAATGTGTTTGTCATAGTTTACCTTTGAATTTACAACGCAACTATAAACGTTCCCCTTAGGGTAAGGTCAATGTCATTGTGCCGATATTTACCTGACCGTTGAAAAAGTATTCATCCTCTCTTTCATCAAAACGAGATAATTCTTCGACTTTACAGTTTTTTTCTTTAAAAATTATCCAATTAGCTAGCGAAACCTCTATCTGTGTATTTTACTTAAAATAGTGCAACCACGATTCACGGATGAGAAAAATGGCTAACAAAAAAAACGTCGAAGCAAACAAGAAAAATACAGAAATCAAAAATAAGAAAAGTAACGAGCTAGAACAAAAGAAACCAACACAAAAAAAGAAGCTCAGACTGCATTCACACCTAAAAGTTAATATCCCACTTTTTCAATCACTCATGATGATTTTGCCATCATTGGCTAAACACGCTACTGCGGAAAGTATAGACAATTCCAGCGACGCTGCAGATCAAGTAACCGCAAATAACGTGACCGAAAAAGATGTCACCGATGACCATAGCAAGGCGGACTCATCAGCGGTTGCTCTCCAAGAAGCTCAGACGAGTGACAGCGACGTAAACTCCACCTTAAGTGCAAGTCATGCCGCCCATGGTTCGAGCTCTCACTTGGTTCCTTCTCATCATTTGTCGACGCTTTCTCACCCGCAAGTCCATTACATTCCTTCGGTATCGATGCCGACTATCTCCTCAGGGAGTAACGGTCAGCCGACTCATTCGAATGCGCCTACGACGCCCGCTTTACCCGTCACCTTTATGCCAGAAGTCATAAAAGGTACGTACGGAGAGCTTCATGTTGATGCAAATGGTCAATACACATTCGTATTGAATCCAAATTCTCCTCAATACATCCTGTTAAACCAGCACCAACCAGGTACTGATCATTTTGCGTTACATCTATCTAATGGCTCGAGCATCATTGTTCAGATACCGGTAACAGGTAAGCAAGACACGCCAAATATTTCTGGAGACTTAACAGGTGTGGTAACAGAAGATCACAATATTGATTCACAAGGCTTGTTACATGCGAACGGCAAAATCGATGTCATAGACCCTGACCAAAATGAAAGTTCGGTTACACCGGAAGTTATCTCAGGTAAATATGGTTCATTAACTATCGATGCTGATGGACATTGGCAGTATCAAGTTGATAACTCGCTCTCTAATGTTCAAGCTTTAACCGCAGCCACTTCACTGCGTGAAAGTTTCACAATTCACACCAAAGATGGCACACCGCAAACGATCGATATGACGATTGGCGGGAACGACGACAATGCCTTTATCACAGGTGTGGATGCAGGCACGTTAACTGAAGATTTAACGACACAAGTTCAAGGGCAGCTTTCGGTAACGGACTCTGATCTTGGAGAAGATCATTTTCAGGCATCACAAGTAACTAGCAATTTCGGTACGCTAAGCATCACCAAAGACGGTGCGTGGACATACAATTTAGACAACAATAACCCAGTAATTCAAAGACTTGGCCAAGGTTCAACTGCGACAGACATCGTCACTGTTCACTCAGCTGATGGTACAGCGCATCAAGTTATGGTTACGATTAATGGCACCAACGACCATGCGGTAATCACGAGTAGTACAGCAAATTCACCAAGTTCGTTTTTCGCTATCGGGAAAAGTAATGGCTCAAGCCAAGTTACTGAAGATAAAGACCTAACGGTTTCGGGCCAACTCAACATCACCGATATCGACTCAAAAGAGGCGCATTTTTCTAATTCCGACCTCAAGGGGACACTGGGTACTTTACACCTTAAAGACAATGGCGATTGGAGCTACGACCTAGATAATAAAAACCCAAAAGTACAGGCTCTTGGTCAAGGCTCTGCGACAACAGATATCATAACCATCCACTCCGCCGACGGCACTCCTCATCAAATTGCAATTACCGTTAACGGCACCAATGATAAAGCCGTGATAAGCGGAACCAGTGCCGGCGTGGTAACCGAAGAGTCCCAACTTCAGGCCTCGGGCACACTTGCGGTAACGGATGTGGATACCGGTGAAGCGCACTTCGCTACTTCATCCACAGGAAGTACCGATATTGCAGGCTCGTTTGGTACGCTTCATCTGACTGATACTGGCTCTTGGACGTACGATCTTGATAATACAAATCCTAACGTTCAAGCATTGGGCAAAGGAGCAACCGCTACCGACACCATCACCGTTCATTCTGCTGACGGTACACCGCATCAAGTGACTATCACAGTAAAAGGCACTAATGACGCCGCTACTGTCAGCAGTGCGACCGTTGCCATCGATGAAACCGACAAAGCGATAACCACATCAGGCACGCTAACCAGTACCGACGTGGATAATCCAGACAATGCATTCACACCGGATTCGATTACTGGCACCAATGGCGACCTGACTATTGATGCCAACGGGTACTGGGTGTTCACCGCCAACAGCGCATTTAATCAATTAAACGTCGGCGATAAAGTCGAAGAAACCTTCACGGTGTCGTCTGTTGATGGCACACCATCGACCATCAAAGTCACGATTAACGGCACTAATGACAAAGCCACTGTTAGCAGTGCGACCGTCGCTATCGATGAAACTGATAAAGCAGTCACGACATCAGGTACGTTAACCAGTATCGACGTCGATAACCCAGATAATGCGTTTACTCCGGATTCTATTTCAGGCACCAATGGCGACCTGACTATTGATACTAATGGTCATTGGGTCTTCACCGCCAACAGCGCGTTTAATCAACTGAACGTCGGCGATAAAGTCGAAGAAACCTTTACCGTCACTTCCGTTGATGGCACCCCTTCGACCATTAAAGTCACGATTAACGGTACTAACGATGCAGCGACAGTCAGTACCGCAACAGTCAGTGTGGATGAAACGGACAGCGCTATAACAACTTCTGGAACCCTCACCAGTACTGACGTGGATAACCCAGACAACACGTTTACGCCGGATTCTATTTCAGGCACCAACGGTGACCTGACTATTGATGCCAATGGTCATTGGTTCTTCACCGCTAACAGCGCGTTTAATCAATTGAATGTCGGCGACAAGATCGAAGAGACCTTCACTGTCTCGTCTATTGATGGCACAGCGTCAACGATCAAAGTGACAATTAATGGCACTAACGATGCCGCAACTGTCAGCAGTGCGACCGTTGCTATCGATGAAACCGACAAAGCAGTAACGACTTCAGGAACATTAACCAGCACCGATGTCGATAATCCGGATAATGCGTTCACTCCAGACTCCATTGCAGGCACAAATGGCGACCTCAACATTGATGCCAATGGTCACTGGGTATTCACCGCTAACAGCGCGTTTAATCAATTGAATGTCGGCGACAAGATCGAAGAGACCTTCACTGTCTCGTCTATTGATGGCACAGCGTCAACGATCAAAGTGACAATTAATGGCACCAATGATAAAGCGACGGTCAGTACCGCAACGGTCAGTGTGGATGAAACTGACAAAGCGGTAACGACATCAGGAACGTTGACCAGTACTGACGTGGATAATCCAGATAATGCATTCACACCGGATTCTATTTCAGGCACCAACGGTGACCTGACTATTGATGCTAATGGTCATTGGGTCTTCACCGCCAACAGTGCGTTTAATCAATTGAATGTCGGCGATAAGGTCGAAGAGACCTTCACGGTGTCGTCCATCGATGGCACCCCTTCGACGATCAAGGTCACGATTAATGGCACTAACGACGCCGCTACTGTCAGCAGTGCGACCGTCGCTATCGATGAAACCGACAAAGCGGTAACAACCTCAGGCACCCTAACCAGTACCGACGTAGATAACCCAGACAATGCTTTCCAGCCGGATTCTATTTCAGGCACCAACGGTAACCTGACTATTGATGCCAATGGTCACTGGAGCTTCACTGCCAACAGCGCGTTTAACCAATTAAACGTCGGCGATAAAGTCGAAGAGACCTTTACGGTATCGTCGGTTGATGGCACACCGTCAACCATCAAAGTGACGATTAACGGCACTAACGATGCAGCGACAGTCAGTACCGCAACAGTCAGTGTGGATGAGACTGATAAAGCGGTAACGACATCAGGCACGTTAACCAGTACCGATGTTGATAATCCTGATAACACATTTACGCCAGACTCCATTGTTGGAGCTAATGGCGACCTAACTATTGATGCTAATGGGCATTGGGTGTTCACCGCCAACAGTGCGTTTAATCAATTGAACGTCGGCGATAAAGTCGAAGAGACCTTCACTGTATCGTCTATTGATGGCACAACGTCAACGGTCAAAGTGACGATTAACGGCACTAACGACGCCGCTACTGTCAGTAGCGCGACCGTTGCCATCGATGAAACCGACAAAGCAGTAACGACTTCAGGAACATTGACCAGTACCGACGTGGATAATCAAGATAATGCGTTTACACCGGATTCGATTACTGGCACCAACGGTGACCTGACTATTGATGCCAATGGTCATTGGGTATTCACAGCAAGCAGCGCGTTTAATCAATTGAATGTCGGCGATAAAGTCGAAGAGACCTTCACGGTATCGTCGGTTGATGGCACACCCTCGACCATCAAAGTGACGATTAATGGCACCAACGATGCAGCGACAGTCAGTACCGCAACAGTCAGTGTGGATGAGACTGATAAAGCGGTAACTACTTCAGGAACATTGACTAGCACCGACGTGGATAACCCAGATAATGCGTTTACTCCGGATTCGATTACTGGCACCAACGGCAACCTCACCATTGGTGCTAATGGCCAATGGACCTTCACCGCCAACAGCGCGTTTAATCAGTTAAACGTCGGCGATAAGGTCGAAGAAACCTTTACCGTCTCTTCCGTTGATGGCACACCGTCGACCATCAAGGTGACGATTAATGGCACCAATGACCGCCCTACTATCTCAGGTACCTCAAGTGGCGCGGTGATCGAACAGGGCTTGAACACGGCAGGAAACCCCGATGCGACAGGGAGCTTAATCGCGACTGATATAGATAAGTCCGACACCGTTACGTGGGCAATCAATCAACCCCAAGGTCAATGGGGAACGCTGTCGATTGATCAGCATGGTCATTGGCACTATCAGCTAGACAATTCAACCGGCGGTGCCGCGGATAAACTCGCGGCTGGTGAACATCAGTCTGAATCATTCTGGATCACCGCTACCGATTCAACAGGAGCGACAGTCCCTCATAAAGTCGTTATCGATGTGCAAGGCAGCAACGACAAACCAATTGTCAGTGCGTGGACTCAGCTTCCTGCGGGTAAAGAGGATCAACCCGTAACCATCAAGGCTTCTGACTTGCTAACACATGCAAGCGATGTGGATAGTAGCGATGTATTGCACGTGACAAATTTGCAAGCGACACACGGTAGCCTGACTGATAATAAAGATGGCACTTATACCTTCACGCCAGATAAAGATTTCAATGGTGAGATTCGACTCACCTATGATGTGGTTGACGGCCATGGGGGCAGCGTCAGCACTCAAGCTAAGTTTGATCTTATCGCAACTCCAGATAACGCGATTATTACCGACGCACAAGCCAATGCAGACTTACGGGGAGTAACTGAAGATCGCGGCTATATAGATACCCACTACCAACTGCATTACGACGGCAGATTAAACATCCAAGACCCTGATAAGGGAGAGGCACAGTTTGATCCGAATATAGGCTCACAAACCTATCAAGGTATTGGCTACGACACCAAACTGGGTGGGCACATACTGCTCATGCGCGACGGTCACTACACCTATACCCTCGACAACCGCAATATACAGAACTTAGCGCAAGGCGAAGTTAAACACGATTCAGCCATTATACGCTCAGCAGATGGTACAACACACACGATAGAGCTAACGGTTCATGGTACCAACGATGCCCCAACCATCAATGCTCAGTCCCACTCAGTGACTGAAGGTGGAAGCGTTCTAAATGGACAAATGGTTGGCCAAGATATTGATACCGGTGCGGCCTTGACTTACAGCGCACCGCAGATTGATGGCTTGGTGGTTAATCCGGACGGCAGTTATAGCTTCGATCCTGCTCACTCTAGCTATCAATCGTTAGCATCAGGTGTCACGAAGACATTGACTGTTCCAGTAACAGTCACAGACGAGCATAATGCGAGCAGCACTCAAAACCTCTCAATAACGATTACAGGGGTTAATAATTCTGCCGTTATCGGCGGTGTCTATACTGGAGATGTTCATGAAGGGCATACTTATACAGCACCAGATGGTACAATGTCTGGTGGCTACGTCGATGATCGCTCACCAGATCATATGCATGGAAACATCGGCAAATTATGGAACGACGAAATACACACTGATGGTCACCTGAACATTGTTGATCCAGACTCCGGTGAAAGCCATGCCCAAACCGGCGTTTATTACGGCACTCATGGTCGTGTCATACTTCAGAGTAACGGAGATTGGAGCTACTACGCTTCCATAGGCCAAGACGCAACAGGTAGAAAGATTGATCACCTCGGCCAAGGTGAATCGATAACGGATACTGTCACCGTCAAATCGGCTGATGGCACCACTCACGATATTGTTGTCACCGTTCATGGCGATAACGACCGTCCGTATTGTTCTGGTGAAGTGCAACTGAACAGCGGTAAAGAAGATCTTGCTCAAACCATCACAGCAACCGAGCTAATCGCTAATACTGTTGACGTAGACGCCAACGATGCAGGTAAGCTCACTATCGCTAATTTGCATGCTGACCATGGCTCGATTCAAGACAATCACGATGGAACCTTCACCTTCACTCCAAGCCACAATTACAACGGCAGCGTCCACTTCACCTACGATGTGAAAGACGCGCATGGTGGTACAACACACACTGGCGCATCAACGACGCTCTCGGCTGTTGGCGATAAAGCCCAAAT